>CANIXE010000245.1 GCA_947470885.1 Planctomycetota bacterium | reverse complement strand
GTATGGATGCCCATAGCGTCCTCGGCCTCGAATTGGACGCGATCGCCCATAGCCTGCGCACCGGCACCCCCGGGCTGCACGAATCCGCCGAACGCAAGGCACTTGGGTTCCGTTCGGCTTTGTGTGGCAATCTGCCGCCGCTCGACGGCACTGCCCATTATGATCGCAAGACCCGGAAAAGCATGGGCCAGACGGCCCTGATGGCGGCCGTCACCGCCAAGAAGGCCATCGCCCGCAGTGGCTGCCTGGAACTGTTGGACAGCCACCGTTCCGGCCTCATCTACGGCAACGACAGCTCTGCCGAACCCTTCCAAGAGGTCTTCGACACCGTCCGTAACCAGCACACCACCACCAGCCTCGGATCGAACAAAGTCATCCAGGCCTTGAACAGCACTGCCACCATAAACCTCGGGCCGATTCTCAAGACCAAGGGTATTTCCCTGTCGGTCAGCGGCGCCTGTGCCAGCGGGGCCCACGCCATCGGCATGGGCTGGATGATGATCGCCATGGGCCTCCAGGACACCGTGGTCTGCGGTGGCAGTCAGGAAACCTGCTGGGAGAGCATGGCGGCATTCGACGCCATCCGAGTCTTCAGCACCCGGGTCGATGACCCTGCGGGCGCCATTCGACCTTTTGATAAAGACCGCGACGGCCTCGCCCCTTCGGGTGGCGCGGCAACGCTGGTGCTGGAAGAGCGCGAACAGGCCCTGCGGCGCGGCGCTCCGATTCTGGCCGAAGTCCTGGGATATGCTTTCGGCAGCGATGGCGATCACATGACCACCGGTGATGGCCGGGGAGCAGCACGGACTATGGCTGCGGCCCTCGATGCCGCCGGCGTAAAGCCCCAGGACATCGACTACATCAACGCCCACGCCACCGCCACGGAGGCCGGCGACATCGCCGAAGGCTGGGCCATCAATCATGTCTTCGGCGAACAGTCCCCACCGGTGTCTTCGACGAAGTCCCTGACCGGCCACGAATGTTGGATGGCCGGGGCCAGCGAAGCCCTCTACACCATTCTCATGATGCAGGGCGGCTTCATCGCCCCCAATCGCAATTACCGCACCCACGACCCGCGCATACCGCCCTTCCGGGTCGCCGCCCAGCCGGTCGAAGGCGTGCGTCTTCGGACCTGCCTGTCCAATTCCTTTGGTTTTGGCGGCACCAATGCGTGCTTGGTGTTGCGACAGCATGAAGCCTAGAGGCGCTCAGTCGCGGTGATCCGCTGAGCCGGCTAGGCCGGCGGCGATGGCTTCCCGGTCTTCCGGATAGGCGGGCTGCAAAGCTAAGGCCCGCTGCAAGTGACGGGACCGCTCCGTCGGATCCGTAGCCGCCAGACCGGCCAGCCACTCGCTCTCGAAATGGTCCGGATTGAGGGCGAGCAAGTTCTGGATGTGGCCCGCCAGGGCCGTCCGGTCGCCGCCGGCCAGGCACGCTCGGGCCGCGTCACGGGCGGCCAGCCAGCGCGACAAATCCTGTTCACACCGGGGCAATTCCCGATCGGCCGGAAGGTCCTCGGCGGGCACCGGACCATCCAGGGTGAAGGCCCGCAGGATGCCGAGGCCGTGGCGCGGCTCGGAGACCCACAGAATCCCGCGGTCGAGGTCGGCCACCGCCAGGTGAGCCCCGATCCAGGCATTGATTGTGGATCGGTTGTTGAAACCGACTTCGCTCCCGCCCAGGCCACGGCGGTCGCGCAGGATGGCGGCTGCACGCCGGGGATCGACGGGCATTTCCTCAAGGAGTTCGCCCAAGCGCTGGTAGCGGACAGTGGTGGTCCCGCGCTCGATTCGGCGTCGATTGGAGATGTCACCGGCCCACTGCGGGTGCAGGAAGTGGTTGGTGGAACGCAGCAGATCCGCCTCCATCCGGCGCACCGCCAAGCCCGTGGGTCCCTTCTCCGCCACCACCGCCATATGCTCGTTCCGACTGGCGATGAGCACCCCGTCCGAAACAAACACCGGCGCCTGCCGCAGGATTTCCACCGCTTGGTCGATGGTCTGACAGTGCTGTAAGATCTGCCGCACGACCATGACGATCGGCCGCCCGTGGAAGCCCATTCCGGCGGTATCGGCAGCATTGATCGAGACCCACAGCCCAGCCTCGTTGAAGCCGGTCACCGCCCCGGTCATGCCGGCCCAGGCGACATGGATGAACCGTAGCCCATCAGCAGGGGCGACCGAAAAGACGATTTTGTCGAGATCAAAACGCGGACCGCCCTCGAAATCGAACAGCCGTCCGACCACCAGGCCACCGCCCACCGTCCGAGAACCCTGGGCGGCAAAAGCGGAACAGCCGACCTGGATCGGGCGCACCAGAGGGTTGTCGATCAGGTATTGGCTGATGTCATGGAGGGCGTGGTAATGGATCGCCCGCTGAAACGGCGAGCCCAGGGCCCGCCAGGGGTCGCGAGCGGGATCCGGAGCCCGAACGGCGGCAAGGATTTCCCGCAATTCGTCAGCGGTGAAATAGTCGGGAAGGGTCCGATTGTTCATCCCCACCAAGCCCAACAGCAGGTGACGAGCCGGGAAGGTCGGCACCCGCTCGATGAAGGTGCCAATCAGATCGCCTTCAAGCGCGCCGATACAATCCGCCACCAGGGCGCCATGGGCGGCCCCAAGTTCTTCGGGACTGCCCTGCAAGTGCACCAACTGGAGAGCCCCCACGGAAATCCGATCGCCCGTGCCAGCCCGCCACGATCCGTCAGCCTGGACGACCGGATCCAATCGTGGGGTCGGGGGGACACCCTGCGGCACCGCAGGAACCCCCAGAGACAATCCCACAGCAGGCAACGCCACCAGGACTACTCCGAGAGTCAGGATCCCAAGGGCCAGACACCAGCGAAGAACCAAAAGCATGGGCCCATGGTCCGCCGGCGGCGGGCCTGACCAGTCCCTTCCGCCGCAGGGCCAAGGTCCATCCTCGCTGATGATGCTGCGACCGCACCTGATCATTGATGCGCCCCTGGCGGCCCTGGCCGTCGCCGCCGCTCCGACCCTTGGGTGGGGCCCGGCCGCAGCTGCCGCAGTGGGCCTGTCGGCTGGTATCCACTCCCTGGCGGTGGCGCATCCACGCTGTTCCCTGTATGGTCGAGTAATCTGGCGCATCCCCGCGACGACGACGGTGGCGCTGACTTTTGATGATGGCCCCGATCCCGAGGTCACCCCCCACCTGCTCGATCTACTGGCCGCCAAGTCCGTCACCGCCACCTTCTTTCTGATCGGGGCCAACGCCGCCCGCTATCCAGCCCTGGTGCGGCGTATCCGGTCCGAAGGGCATGGTCTGGGCCTGCATAGCATGACCCATAGCCGGTGGTTCTGTGCTTGGCCGTCTGCCAGGGTCCGCCGTGATCTGGAAGATAATCGGGCGGTCCTCTCCGACCTGACTGGCGAAGCTCCCCCAGACTGGTTCCGGCCGCCCGTTGGACTTCGCAACCCGCTCATCACTCGCGTCGCTGCCGATCTCGGCCTGACCCTCCTGACCTGGACCGCCAACGGACGGGACACCCAGGGCGGAACTGACCGGGCGATTTTGCAACGCCTCAGCCCAGGATACATCCCCGGGGGAATCCTGGTGTTGCATGATGGCGTGGAGCCAGGCCGTGGCCCAGCCCGTACCGCCTGCCCCCGTCTGACCGCACAGACCCTGGAAGCCCTCAACGCCCGTTCCCTGACACCAGGAGCATTACCCAGCTCCCGGGGCTTTGATGACGGTGGGAGAGACTAGTGTGCCTCTTCCGTGAGTGCCGATCCGATCCCATCCCCTACGACGGTATTCGTCAGCGGCCTCGGCTGCCTTAGCGCCGCCGGTCCCAACCTTCCGACCGCCATGGCCCGCTTGGCCTCAAGGCCGGCCGGGCCGCACTCGGGTCCTCGTTTCCCCACTGACCACCCCCAGCCGTTCCCAGTGTTCCTGCTGCCGGATCTCCTGGGCCGACCGGGGATGCTTCGTTCCTCCGCCATGGTGCTGCAAGTGGCTGAAGAAGCCTTAGCCAATGCCGGTATCGACCGGCCCTATCTTCGCCAAATGCGGGTCGGCGTGTGCTTGGGCACCACCGGCGGCTGCTCCATGGACGATGCCCGTTTCTATGAGGGATACCGCGCTGGCGAAACACCAGACCTGACGGTAATCAGTCGTTTCATCGACCGCGATCCGGCCGCTGAATTGTCCCGCCACTGGGGCCTCGACGGACCAGCGATGTGTATTCTCGACGCCTGCTGCAGCGGGACT
>CANIXE010000244.1 GCA_947470885.1 Planctomycetota bacterium | reverse complement strand
GTTCCAGGGAAGGAGATCACCCCGAGCCGGCCGGTCGGCCGGCGCTCCCGGAGGGCGCCTCCCGGGCTCACCCCAGATCCCGCTCCTCACGCTGCAGGGCGCTGCGTTCGCTGAACAACGCTTTCAATTTCACCATGTCCCGGGCCCGTTCTGCATCTTGGATCGCCACCCCCAGGCGATGGATCGCTGTGCGCAAAAGGCCCCGCCGGAGGGTTCGAACCTGGAGGGCCAGTTCGTGGCGCAGGTCGGCGTCCTCCGGGGGCGCGGCGCCCCGGGGCACCAGGGGTGTGCGGGCGAGCCGGCCCACGGCGTCGCCCAGGCGGGGGTCCGCGGTGGTGGCAGCACTCTGTACCGCGTGGAAGTCGTCCTCGGGCTGCATCAGCAAGTGGCCCAACAGGGTGTCCCAGGGGGGCGGAACGTGGCTGGGTTCCAGACCGTGTTCATCCGCGGCGATGGGGCGCAGGGTCGGGCGGGCAACCAGCAGCTGGAGGATCCGATCCTGGGCGTTGTCCAGCTTGGGCAGGGGGATTTCCGCCGGAGGGGCATCCTCCGCTGGGGGTGCAGCCGGGGCCCGGGGTGCGGGGCCTTCGGCCAGGCGTTTCTCCATCCGATCCCGGGGCACGTTGAACCATTCTGCAACCTCGTGGGCGGCCAGACGGCGCTGTTCCTCATCGGGCATCGGCCGCACGGAACCCAGGACCTCGTCCACCGCCGCCACCAGGGCCTCCCGGTCCAGGTCGTAGGGCCGGGGGGCCACGGTCCGCAGCAGGTGGTCCACGTCGCTGCGGGCCCCGGCGAGGACTCGTTCGAAGGTGGCCTTCGCCTCGGGGGTCACGGTGTCCCCGGCGGCCAGCAGTTCCGCCGGATCCAGTTCATCGGGCAGGATCGCCACCTTCACCGGTGCGCCCACGGCCAAGCAGGTGCGGATGCCTTTCAAAGCGTTGGTCTGGCCGGCCCGGTCGCCATCCAGCAGCAGGATCAGCCGACCGTCCCCCACCACGGAATTCAGCTGGCGGGCGTGTTCCGGGGTCAGGGCGGTGCCCAGTACGGCGACGCATTCGGCGTAGCCCGCCTGGTCGGCGGCCATGACATCGGTGGGTCCCTCCATGACGATCAGCCGGCCCGCATCCCGAGCGGCGGTCCTGGCGCGGTGGAGGTTGAAGACGATGTGGCCCTTCTGGTACAATGGCGTGTCGGTGTTGTTGACGTACTTGCCCACCCCCCGGCCGGCTTCCTTCGCCGCTTTTTCCGCGGCGGGCAACAGACGGCCGCTGAAGGCGATGGGATTGCCGAAACGGTCGCAGATCGGGAACATCACCCGTTCGTAGAAGCGGTCGGTGAGCCTGCCGTCCCGGTCCACCGTCAGGTCCAGCTTGGCCAGCAGCGCCAGGTCCAGGCCCTTGCGCCGGGCGGCATCCACCAACGAGCCCCGGCCCAAGGACCAGCCCAGGCGGAAGCGTTCGCAGGAGGCCCGCCCCAGGCGGCGGGATTCCAGGTAGGCCCGGGCGTCGGCGGCCTCGGGGGCCTCCCATAGGCAGCGTTCGTAGAAACTGGTGGCGAAGGCGGCGGCGGCCACCAGGGCATCCCGTTCGCCCCGGTTGCCGGCGGGACCTTCCTGGAGGACTAGGGTAATTCCTGCGCGTCGGGCGAGGATTTCGACGGCATCGACAAAAGAGACATTCTCTTTTTTCTGGACGAGGCTGATGGCATCACCGTGGGCTTTGCAACCAAAACAGTAGTAGGACGGATCCTCAGTATAAATATAGCAGCTGGGACTGCGTTCCTGGTGGAACGGGCAGCAGCACACGAAGTTCTTCCCGGATTTCCGCACCGCCGCGTATTCGCTCATCACCTGGACGATGTCGGTGGCCTCCTTCACTCGCCGGACCTGATCTTCGCCGATGCGTACCATGCCTCCATGATTCCCTGGTGGGCGGCAGGGCAATCCGCTGGGCAGTGGTGCAGATCTCGTTACCGTCCGAACTATGGAACCCACCGCCGCCGGCCCCGCGCTATACCTCATCCAGATCGAGATGGGGGGCACGGCCGGGCCCTACGATCTAGGTCAACTCCGTGAGCTGCTTGAGCTGGACCGGGCTAATCCGAATGACCGGCTGGTCCATGTCGGAACCCGCCAAGGCGTGAAAATGTTAGAGTTGATCCCAGATGCTGCGGAAATTCACCGAAAGCGAAAATCCGATCGTCTGCGCCGACGCTCGGATCGTCTGGAGTCGGTTCAGCCAGTGATCCCCAAGGCCCACGATCTACCCGCTGAAGAGGTGAATCCCGAGGCCAGGCCGGTGGACCCTGCAGCCCCCATCGATCTGAAATGTGCCCCTCCCGCCGAGGCGAAAGCGCCGAGCCAGACGAAAAAACTGGTGGGGATTGTCGCTGCGACGATCGCTCTCATCGTTCTGGGTTCGTTCGTCTGGGAAACCGCCGCCGAGTATTTTTCCCGGATTTCACCACGCGAACTCGTCGGTACCTGGCAGATCGAGTTGGCCCAACGGGAATTGGTTCCCCAGGAAGTGTTGCTGACCGAGGCCCAGATCGCGGCCTACAAGAAGCAGTTCAACGAGCTAAAGATCATGTTCACTGCGGACACGGTGACTTTGGCTGGCCCCCAGGCCAGGGTCACCAATGGTTGGAAAGTCAGGGTCGCAGAGGGATCTTTTCTGGTCCTTGATTTCACCAACCCCACTCCGCCCCTGGGGGATTCCACCACGATTGTTCGGGTGGAGAGCGGACTGGGTATCGTCACCCCCCTGGGCCTGGCGATCCTGAAGAAGCAGCCGTGAGTTTTTCCACGCGAATGCCTTGAAGCGCCCATTTGCGGACTACCCTGCCACGCTTCCGGCGTGACGCCGGCAAGGAGTCGGCATGGGTAGCAGCACGAACAAGGTGGTTCTCGGGCTCCAATGGGGCGATGAAGGCAAGGGCAAGGTCATCGACCAGCTCGCCGAGAGCACCGACGTGGTGGTTCGCTGCCAGGGTGGCGCCAACGCCGGCCACACTGTGGTCGTCGGCGGCCGCAAGACTGTGCTCCACCTGTTGCCCAGCGGCATTCTCCACGAACGGGCCACCTGCATCATTGGCAATGGTGTGGTGGTCGAACCCAAGGCCCTCGCAGATGAGCTGGATGAGCTCTCCGCCGGCGGCGCGGATGTTGCCAGCCGGTTGCTGATCAGCGACCGGGCTCAGCTGGTCCTGCCCTGTCACAAAGCCCTGGATGCGGCCTATGAGCAGGCCAAGGGCAAGGGCAAAGTGGGCACCACCATGCGCGGCATCGGCCCCGCCTACATGGACAAGATGGCCCGCACGGGCTTGCGCGCCGGGGATCTGGCCGATCCGGCGTGGATCGACCGCCTGCGCGCCCATCTGGTGGCCCAGAACCGGATTATCGCTGCCCTGGGTGGGCGGCCGGTGGAGGTGGAACAGGCGATCATCACGCTGCGCCCCTACCTGAAGCGGATGGCGCCTCTGGTGGCGGACACCACCGCCTGGCTGCACCGGGCTGCCGCGGCAAACAAGACCATGATGTTCGAAGGCGCCCAGGGCGTGTTGTTGGACATCGACCATGGCACCTATCCCTATGTCACCAGCTCCAACACCGGCGTCGGTGGGGTGATTACCGGCTCTGGCCTATCCCATCGTCAGCTGGGCGAGGTGATCGGCGTGGTCAAGGCGTACACCACCCGGGTGGGCGGCGGTCCGTTCCCGGTGGAACTGGCCAATGAAACCGGCGGCAAGGGCGACGAGATCCGCCGCCGGGGCGGTGAATTCGGGGCCACGACGGGGCGGCCCCGGCGTTGCGGTTGGCTGGATCTGGCGGCAGTGGGCTTCGCCTGTCGGCTCAACGGCGTCGATAGCATCGCCCTGACCAAGCTGGACATCCTGGATCCGGAAACGGTCCTCCCGGTGTGCGTGGCCTACGAGTTGGACGGCAAGCGCCTGGATGGCGTGCCGGCCAACCTGAACGAGTTGGCCCGGGTGAAGCCCATCTATGAGACCCTGCCCGGCTGGCAGGCCAGCACAGTGGGGGTTCAACGTTGGCAGGACCTGCCGGCCAAGGCCCGGGACTATGTTGCCTTCATCGAAAAGACCCTGGGCGTGCCGGTGAAATGGATCGGTACCGGCCCCGGTCGGGAAGCGACCGTCTGTCGATGATCCCGGTGGACGTGCCGGCGGCGGCCGCTGCCGCCGGCCTGGATCCGGTGCGTCTGCCCCGGCATGTGGCGATCATCATGG
>CANIXE010000243.1 GCA_947470885.1 Planctomycetota bacterium | reverse complement strand
GCCACCACCCTGTTTCTGATTTTGCTGGTATTGGGGATGAACCTCGGTGCCATCCTCCTGCGCGAAAAGCTGCGTCGCAAATTCGCCACCTCAGCCTTCTGAAGATGCCCCAGCCATGAGCGCCATCACTCTCCCCGATCCCGCCACCGTCCCCGTGCCGGCCGAGACCCACCAGAAGCCTGACAAGGGTTATATCAGCGTCCGCGATTACGACTTCTGGTACGGAGAACGCCACACCCTGTTCAAGATCAACATGGAGATCCCTGAAAAGAAGGTCACCGCCTTGATCGGTCCATCCGGCTGTGGCAAGTCGACCTTGCTGCGCAACATGAACCGGATGAACGACCTGGTGGATGGGGTCCGTCACGGGGGTGACATCCTGATCAACAATAAGACCATTTATGACCCCCTGATTGAGGTCACCAGCCTGCGCAAGCGTGTCGGAATGGTGTTCCAAAAATCCAATCCGTTCCCCAAGTCCATCTACGAGAACGTCGTCTACGGGCTACGAGTGGCCGGCATCAATGACAGGTCGATCTTGGACCAGGCTTGCGAAACCGCCCTCCAGGGGGCCGCCTTGTGGGACGAGGTAAAGGATCGCCTCAATGCCAGCGCCTTGGGGATGTCGGGTGGTCAGCAACAGCGCTTGTGCATCGCCCGGGCCATCGCCATCAAGCCAGAGGTCCTGCTGATGGATGAGCCGTGCTCAGCCCTGGATCCCATCGCCACCGGCAAGGTGGAAGAGTTGATCCTTGAGCTGAAAAAGGAATTCACCCTGGTGATCGTCACCCACAACATGCAGCAGGCAGCACGGGTCAGTGACCTGACGGCCTTTTTTTACTTGGGAAAATTGATTGAATATGACTCGACACTCAAGATTTTCACCAATCCATCCTTGAAGCAGACCGAAGAATACATCACCGGCCGGTTCGGCTGATAGGCACGATATGAACAATCCGCGATTCTTCGAACTTGAACTGGCCGAGCTGAAGCGTTCCCTCGCTGGCATGGGGGACCTGGTTGAACAGGCCCTCACCATCGCCACCGGGGCGATCCTCGCCCCTAGGGTCGAAAGCCGTGAGGAGGCCCGGGCGGTGGAGGAGCGCCTCGACGCTCTGGACAGCACCATTGAGGAGCGTTGTCAGCGGGTCATCGCCCTCCAGTCTCCCATGGCCCGGGACCTGCGCCTGCTCATTGCCGCTCTGCGGATCACCGCCGACCTGGAACAGATGGGCGACCTGGCGGAAAGCGTCAGCAAGCGCGCCGCTTTCATTGCCCGTCACCGTTTGGTTCCTAATCCTCCCGAGTTGTCCGAACTATGCATCGCGGTGCGGACCAGCGTGCATCGTGGCCTGGAATCACTTTCCAGCCCCGATCCCGGCCTAGTCAAGGAGGTTGAGGAGAATGAGGACCGCAGTGACGTTTTGACTAAACGCTGTTATGAAGGCATCCAGAAGCTCATGGCTGCGGATCCCTCCCTGATCCGGGAATACACCCACCTGCTTCGGGCGGTCTCCCACCTGGAGCATATTGCCGACATCGCCCTCTCGGTGTCCGAGGAATCCTCGTACATTCACCGGGGGACCTTGATCCGGCACCACCACGACGAACCCCAGAAATGACGTCATGGCCCGCATATTGATCATTGAAGATGAGCCTGATCTCCAGACTCTCCTGCGTTTCAACCTGGAAAAAGATGGGCATCAGGTGGTGGTCGCGGGGAATGGTGGAGATGGTCTCCATGAACTCCGTCGCTCGGCATTCGACTTGGTGCTTTTGGATTTGATGCTGCCGGACCGGGATGGCCTGGAAGTCTGCCGGATCGTTCGCTCGGATCCCACCCTGGCGACCCTGCCGGTAATCATGGTCACCGCCAAGGGCGAGGAGTCCGACGTGGTGGTGGGCCTTGGCCTGGGGGCCGACGACTACGTGACCAAGCCGTTCCGCATCAAGGAGTTGCTGGCCCGGGTCAAGGTCCGCCTGCTCCGCGCCAGGGAAGAAGCTGCCGATGGCGAACGCCGGCGGATGCAATTTCAGGGCCTGGTCATCGATCCGGTCCGCCATCGGGTGCTCATCGACGACCAGCCGATCCAGCTCACCCTCACCGAATTTAAACTCCTGCATTTCTTGGCCTCCCACGCCGGGGTGGCCTACGACCGCTATGGTCTGCTGGACCGCATCGGCGATGGCGATGCGGTGGTGACCGACCGCACCATCGACGTCCACGTGCGCAACCTGCGCCGCAAGATCGAACCCTACGACCGCTTCGTCGAAACAGTCCGTGGTGTGGGTTACCGCTTCAGCGAACTCGCCGGCGACGTCTGATCCGTCCATGATCTCACTCCCGGCCGGGCTCCGGCCTTGGCACCTGTTGGTTGGTGCAATCACCATGTTCAGTGGCATTGGCCTGGATGCCCAGTTGTCTCGTACTGCTGAACAGCAACTCGAATCAGTCCTAACCGATCGGCTGCTGGCGGAAGCACCGCTCCTGGTCGCCCTCCATGATGGAGGATCCAAGATTCCCGAAGGGCAACGCTGGCTGCTCATTGCGGAAGATGGGACGGTGGTGGCCGGATCCGATCTGACCGGGGTTGCCTCCTCCCCCGGAATGAATGGTCACGCGGACGTGGTGCAGGCCCGCATGTCTGGTCGGGCCATTTCCCGGATCGAAGCCCTGGTGGAAGCGCCAGGGGATGGCCGACCGGTGCTGCGGCGATTGCTTCAGGTGACGGCGCAGGTGCCCGCTGGCCGGGTGATCCGGCTTTCGGCACCCTTGCCAGAATCGGGGGGAGATCCTTGGGCGGTTTCCCATCCGGCGACCCTGACCTTAGGCGGTGCCTGGCTGTTGTGGATGATGGCCTTGATCTCCCTGGGACGTCGTGAGGAACGGCGAATCTCCACGGTCATCGGCTCGGTCCAGGCCCTGGCGATGGGGGTGCCAGAGCATCGCATCGACCTGCCGGGAGATGATGGCTATGCCAGAATCGCCAAGGAATTGACGATTCTGGCCGAACATGAGCGGCAGACTCGCGATCGTCTGGCAGGTCAGAGCCGGATGCTGGAACTGACCCTGGATGGGCTGGCGGAAGGCGTGGCCTGCATCGACCGCCTGGACCGGGTCCTATATGCCAATCCAGCCTACCGGCAGTTCGCAGCCGGCGGCATTGATTCCATCGGAATCCTCGGGGAACCCTTCTATCGCCATCTGGCCAATGAAGCTCTGGGTTCGACGCTCACCGCCCTTCGGGAGGGGCGTAACCCGGGACGAATCCCGGTGTTTGAGCATCGTCGTCGCATTTTCGAAGTCGTGGTCGCGGATGGAGGCCAGGGCCTTGCTGTTCTGGTGCTCCACGATCGCACCGAGGTCCGGCGGCTTGAAGTCGCCCGTCGTGATTTTCTCAGTGCGGTTAGCCATGAGCTGAAGACACCGCTGACGGCTATCGTCGGCTTCACCGACACCCTTCTGGATGGCGCCATCGATGAGCCATCGGTGGCCCGGGGGTTCGTCGAAGGCATTGGCCGCCATGCTGATCGGTTGGCGAACCTGGTCCGGGATGTCCTCACCTTGTCCCGCCTGGAGCAGGGCTCCTGGGAACAACGACCTGAATCCGTGGATTTCCGCAAGCTCGCTCTGGTGGTCCTCGAGGACCATGGGCCGGCGGCCCAGGCCAAGCCAGTGACCTTCACTTTAGACTGCCCGGATTCGGTGCCGGGAATCTGTGATCCTGAGTTATTCCGCCAATTGGCAGGCAATCTGGTATCCAATGCGATCCGTTACAATCGACCTGGTGGTGAGGTGCGGTTGGTGATTGGCATGGCGGATGGTCAGGTTCGGATGCGGGTCAGCGATACGGGAATCGGGATCCCGCTGGAGCATCGGGATCGCATCTTCGAGCGATTCTATCGGGTGGATGGCCATCGCAGTCGTCAGACCGGTGGCACCGGTTTGGGGTTGGCCATCGTCCGCCACCTCGTCGAAGCCCTCCGCGGGACCATTGATTTTAACAGCGGAGAGGGGGGCACGACCTTCACGGTGATGCTCCCCTTGGGGGATATGGCGTTGGCGACACCTGGGGTGAAAACTCCTTGTTGACGTCGCGTCCCTGGTTCAGAGATTCCTCCCCCCGCCCAGCAGGGTGCGGTAGAGAAGGCCAGATGAGGGCCTGAAGAAGACGAGATGCGGGTGGCAAAAATCTAGCGACGAGGGCCTGAAAGAAGGGTCTTGACGATAGAAAAAGCCGAGTAAGTTTC
>CANIXE010000242.1 GCA_947470885.1 Planctomycetota bacterium | reverse complement strand
CTCGACCTTTTTGCGGTCGATGATCCGGTCAAGGATGTCTGCGCTCATGGGGCGGGGATGTTAAAGGGGGCGGACGGGATGCCAACCCGCCGGGAAACCTGGGAACCTGCGTTTGCAGAAGGCCCAGGAGAGAGAGCCATCTCTATTTCGGACACTGACGGGTAACGTGTGGTGAATCGCCCTTTCCTCTTGGGTTTGCATAGGTCGCCGTTTCGAGCATTCAAACCGTACACAATTCCACCAACCGGGACTGACAACGACGGTATTTTTTGGCGAAGGCGGCGACGCAATGCTCCGGGGGAAACAGGCTGTCGATGGGATGATCGCTGATCACCCGAAGGGGCACCTGGGCGTCATAGCAGCGGTCGATGAAATGGACCAGGCGGAGGGCCGCCAGCTGATCGGTGAACGGGGCCAGGCCCTCGATGACCAAACCCTCTGCAAGGGCCGCCGCCAACCGGCGAAGGAGGGCCACGGGGAGGTCCCGGAGGTGGAGGTCCAGGGACCGGGCATCGATTCGGGGAGCATGGGCCAGGGGTGCGGGGTCCCGGCCCCAGCCGGCGGGGGTGCCGCCGCTGGCGAGGGTCCGCCGGAAGTCGTTGCCGGGGACATGGACGTCGGCGAACACGGCTTCGATCCGGGCCAGCTGATTGCGGAACAGGTCCACCGCCATCCGTCCCTGGCCCAGTTCGCCGGGGACGGTGTTGCTGGTGGTGACGATCCGGCAGCCCTTTTCCACCAACGAGCGCACCAGCAGATCCGCCAGGCGGGTGTTGGCGGGATCGTCCAGTTCGAATTCGTCGATGCAGACCAGATCTGCCCGAAGCAGGTCGATGGCGGGCTTGATCCCCAGAACCACCAGCAGGCTCATGGCCTCACTGAACGACAGGTAGCGCCGACTGCCGTGGGCGGCGTGGAAACAGGCCGCCAACAGGTGGGTTTTGCCGACGCCAAATCCGCCGTCGAGGTACAGGCCAGCCTTGCCGCTACGGCTAAGAAGCTGGGTCAGCCACGAGGCCCGAAGGGCGGCGAAGCGCCGGACCTGAAGAACGGCCTCCTGCTGGCCGGGCACAGCGGGGTCGATGCGATAGCCCTCAAAGCGCTTATTGGCGAAGCGGGGCGGCGGAATCAGGTCCCCGGAATGAAGGGGCTTGGCGATGCGGTCGATGACGGGGAACACGGCGGGTCCTTGGCGCCCGGGGCGTGCAGCCGCGCCGGTCAGCCGGAGCGTGCCAGGCCGAGCCGGGCCACCAACCCGAATCCGCTGCCGGGCACCGCCAGGCGCTCCCAGCAGTTGCGGGCGACCTCCTGCTGGCCCACGGCATCCCCGATGAACGCAGACAGGGCCAACAGGGACGGGGCGTACAAATCGCCGGCAATGGTCTGGAGCCCTTCATTCACCAATTCCCAGGGCAGGTACCCCAAGCCAAAGCAACCCAGGCGTGCGGCAAACAAGGTGACCAGCTGGGTACGTTCGGTCTCCAGCACGTCGGTGAGGCGGAAGCACCATTCCAGATCCTCTCGACCGCCGTCCGCATCGCCGGAGCGAAGGCGCAGACAGGCCCGGACCAGGTGTTCGACGGTGGTGAGGTCCTCTCCGGAGAGGGCACCAAGGAGCTGGTGGGAGCATCCGAGTTCAGCCAGGCTGAGGGTGTCCCGCAGGTAATCAGCGAGAACTGCCGGATCATCCTCGCCCCGCCCGGTGCAGAGCACGGTTTCGGCGGGATCGTTGATGGTGATGAGGTGATGGGCGAGGTCCTGGTAGTCCCCCAACAGGCGCAGCTCGCGAATCGACAGGCGGAAGCCGATAGATCCCAGCCGGCGCATGCATTCCCGCTGGACGGACAGGCCAGCGACGCTTTCGCTGTCCACCAGGACCGCCAGATGCCCCCGTTCGGCCATGGCGATGTGCTGGGTCAGGGTCGCCAGCAGGCTGACCTCATCCGGCGAGCCCTTGAGCAGACCACGGATCAGCCGGAGGTCGAATTCCAGCTCCTCGGTCAAGCCGCCGGTGCGGATGCGTTGCTGCAACAGCGGGATCAGCCAAAGGCAGAACCGGGGCCGGACCACATCACCGGATTCCTGGTAGGACAGGATCTCCTGGATGGCCTTGCGGATGCCATCCCGATGGAGGCGCAACCGGGCCAGCTCGAAAATCGCATCCTGGGCCAATGCGTGGTCCAGGTGATCAGACAGGAAACCCCGGATTTCCACCTCGGCCTCGGGAAGGCTCGCCCGGGACATGGCCATGCAGAGCATGAATCGGGCCTCGATGGCCTCGGCCGTGTCCGCGTGGTTCGCCAGGAAACCCCGGTAGAAGGCGATGGCCTTGTGGTGCAGTCCCTGGCGCAGCAATTCATTGCCCACGGCATGGCTGGGAATCATCAGCGGACTGCGCCGGCGTTCGACTTTCAGCGAGCGGATCAGCACCTGGCTGGTCCAGGTGGCCAGGGCCAGCTGGGGGCCGCCCTCGGCCTCACAGGCCAGGGGGTGGACGTCGTGGACTTCCAGGGCCTCCTGATCGTCCAGGGTCAGGGACAGACGGGAGCCAATGGTTTGGAACACCACCTTGTGGTGCAGGCGTTCCCGATGGGCGGAATCCCGGGGCATGGTCCGCAGGGTGAGGACGTCCGCCGCCAGGGGATCGCTGTCGGCTTCGGCCCGGGCGATGAACAACCAACGACCGCCGTAGGCTCCGATCTTGAATTGGTAAGAGGCCCCGGGGGCCACACCCCGGGCCAACAACCACAATTCGTCCCCCTTCAACAGATCGAATTCCAAGGTCAAACGCACATCGTCGCCGGGCTTGGGGATCAGGGGGTAGATTTGCAGGCCATAGCCACCCACCAGGACGCCCCCCAATTCCGGGTGGTGGACGTGGCCGATCTGCTCGGAACGGACGGCCAGGCTTTGGGCCTGGAACGCTCCCATATCCCGGGCGGCGACAAAATTCCACATTCCCGCGGGCAACCAGGCGGCCTCCCGTTCGCTGGCCAGGCGCTGGCGTTCCAATTCGCCGTAGCTGGCCGACAGCTGGGACAGCAGCGTGCGCAGCTCGTCAGCAAAGATGTCACAGGCGGGGTAGCGATCCTGGGGATCCGTGGCCAGGGCCCAGTCGGTGATGACCTGGAGGGCCTTGGGGGCTTCCGGCCACCAATCCGCCAGGTGGGTCCGTTCACCATTGCGGATGCGCTTCAACAGGTCCGGCAGGCTTTCCCCCTCGCGGGATTCGATGGGCGTGTGCAGGCAGAGCATTTCCACCAGGATCACCCCCAGGGAATACACATCGGTGCGCTGGTCGGCGCTGTCCGCCTCACCCCGGGCCTGTTCCGGGGACATGTAGGCCGGCGAGCCCAGGACCTGACCATGGTGGGTCGCCCGGGCGAGACGCTGGCTGGAGCTGCGCTGATCCACAGCCCGCAGGCGATCGCTGCGATGGGTCCGACCGGTACCCGCCGGGTCCACCCGCATCCGCCGGGAGGTGCTGGCCATGGCCCGGATCCGGGAGGTGGATCCCGACCGGCGGTCCGTGGTCCCTGGGGTAATATGGCCGGGACCGTCGGGATCCTCCTGGGCGTGTCCGTGGATGCTGGGCACCAGGCTGCTGGTGGTGCCGGGGACTTTGCCCGTGGTTTGGTGGGTGGATTCCGTATCTGGCACCAAGTGGGGACCGGAGGTACCACCGCTATGAAGCCCGGTGGTACCGCTCTGGTGGGGGACCGTGGACGGAATCTCGCCGGTGGCCGGAATCGCCCCGGTTCCGGCCACCAATCCGCTGGCCGAGACTGCCGCGGTGGTGGGCATGGCGGCGATGGACTGGGTTCGGGAGGTCGGCAACAGGGCTTGATGGCCAGTGCCGGGTTGGGACAGGGATTCCCCCTCCGAC
Organism: Planctomycetota bacterium; assembly: GCA_947470885.1. Taxonomy (GTDB): domain Bacteria; phylum Planctomycetota; class UBA11346; order UBA11346; family UBA11346; genus CAIUVD01. Next base: position 369 of record CANIXE010000242.1, on the reverse strand, counting down.
ATGATCACCGTGGCGGCTTCGACGCTGACCACCTTGAAACGTGTCGACGGCCGGGCCGGCTCCAACGCATGGCTACTGGTCATCGTCGGCTCCACCACGTCGTCCTCGGTGAAACCTTCCTCTTCTCGGACCGCCACCGGTACCGGCGCTTGCTCCTCGTGGAGACTGCGGGCCAGGCCCCAATCCAGGATCCAGGCCTCACCATAGTGGCCGAGGACGATGTTGGCGGGCTTGAGGTCCCGGTGGACGATTCCCTGGTTGTGGGCATAAGCCACCACTTCCAGAATCTTGATGAACAAGGTCAGGCGTTCGATCAGGGGCAGTTCCCGCCAGGGGTCCGCCGCCGCCCGCAACCGGTCCAGGCGCTCG
>CANIXE010000241.1 GCA_947470885.1 Planctomycetota bacterium | reverse complement strand
GGTCAGGGCCACCGCCGTGGGGTTGTCCCCGAGGTGGGCGGCGGCTTCAGCCCGGAGTTGCCAGACATCGATCAGAGGTCCCAGGCGGTCCTGGAGGCTCTGGGCGATCCGGGCGGCCTCAGGCCAGTCCTTGGCCTTCCGCGCCAGATCCAGAGCCCGGAGGTGGACTAGTTCCACCACGGGCGGTGTGGCGGCACCAGTCAGCTCATCCCCCGCCCGGGCTTCTTCCCCCAGCTGCCGGCCCAACAGCAGCACCGCCATCGCCGCCCAGGCCACCGGCAGCCCCAGGCGGGGCCAACTGATGCCCTGGGCAGCTCCGGCCACGGCCCAGGCGCTTCCCCCCAGGAGGGCCAGGCCCAACAGGGGGCCCGGTTGGCTGAGGTGGCTTTCCACCAGGGCCAGGGCCAGGGCCGTGGCCCCCCCGGCCAACAGCGCCCGGGGAACGGATTCGGCCCGGCGACGCCACAAGGGCAGGTAGGTTACCACTGCCACCGCCATCAGCAGGATCAGGGCTGGTAATCCGCCCTCCACCAGGGCTTCCAGAAATTCGTGGTGGGCATGTTCGGGATAGCTGGGCACGGCCAACCAGGCATCAACATACGCCGGTTGACCAGGCAGGACCGAAAGGCTGGCCCCGGGACCGTAGCCCTGCCAGGGACCGTGGGCGATGGCCTGGCCGGCGGAGCGCCAGAGGGCCAGACGATACATGCCAGACGGACCAATGACGCTGGACGTCCAACCGCCCCAGGCCAGGGCCAGGGGCAGGACAAAGGCCGTCATTAACCCCAGGAGGGTTGCCGGGACCTGAACCTGCCTGGGCAGGCGCAGGATCGCGAGGATCCCCCCACCTGCCACCAGGGCCGGCCAAACAGCCCGGGTGGCATCGCCGGACAACGCTCCCGTACCGAGGACTGTAGCCGCCAGGATACCCACCCCCAGCGCCAGCCGCTGGGACGGGCGGGCCTCGGTCCAGCCCGCCAGCCCCACCACCAGCAGGGGCAAGGCGGCGCCCACGGTGAAATTCGGGTTTCCGGTGGGGGTGTCGAGACCGATGCCGCTCCATAGGCCCAGGGTCGTCCCCGTGCCAGGTGCGGGTAGTTGGCCCAGGACATCCAAGGCCAGGATTCCCGATCCCAGCAGGCCCAGGACCCCGGGAATGCCCCCCAGGCCCCGGCCCAGCCACCAAGCGCAGGCCCCCCAGGCCACCACCAGGGCGGCCCCCCGTTCCACCACCCGGATCCAGCCTGGGTCGGGCACCGGAGTGTTCAGCCAGCCCAGCAGGCCCCAGGCCCACAACAGAGCGGCGAGCCACGCCGGGGCCGGGACGGCGATCCGTCGGCGGAGGATCAGGATCAGGCTGCCCAGGGCGAGCAGGGCCAGGACCACCGCCGAGCCCCGGGCGGGCATGTGGCCACCGCCCCAACTCCACAGGGCTGGGCAGATCAGCAGCAGGCCCAGGACCGGCCAGGCGGGATTCATGGGGGTGCTCTCATGAAGACAACGCGGCGGCGCGAATCCCCGCATACCACGGGGGGAAGGCATTCCGGGGACGGATGGCGGCGGTCAGCAGATGCTCCCCTGGGGCGTCCGCCCGGTGGGTTTGGATGCCCCGGGCGTCCCAGGCACCGGAGCCCAGCCAGCGATCCGGGGCAGCGGTGTTGCAGAATACCAGGGGTGTGGCCCATTCCCCGGCCCGGACCGCGCAGAACTGGGGGACCACCGTGGCTTTCACCCCTGGTTCCGCATCGACTCCGGCCATGTGGCCGAGGACCAGGAAGGCGTCCGCCCCGGCCCGGGCCAGGTCGTGCCACACCGGGGCGAAGCGCAGGTCGTAGCAGATTCCCAGACCGCAGCGCCAACCGTCCACGTCGATTACAAGGGGCACATCACCGGCGATGAAATGGGCGGCGTCCCCCGGCATCAACCGACGCTTGCGGTAACGCCCAGCGGTGGTCACCGCCTCGTTGGCGAATCCCTGGGGCGATCCGCCGCCCACCGGGCCGGCGGTGCCCAGGACCAGGGTGATCCCGGCCTGGGCGGCCTCGGTCAGCAGGGTGTCCTCCAGGTCGCCGAGTCGGCACCAGTCCACATCCGCCAGGTCAGGACGGGCCGCCCCGGGATAACCGATGAGGGCGCATTCCGGCGTCAGCAGGACCCGCATCCCGGCACCGCGGGCGGCGCGGATACCCCGGCGGATGCAGCCGGCATTGGCAGTCGAATCGGCCGTGGCGGTGAAGGACCAGCAGCCAACGGCCAGGTCCTTCAACCCCAAAGGCGCACGTGAGCTTTGGACTTCCGTCATTCGCGCTGATTTTCTAGGGTTTTTTCTTTGCCTGTGGTTTCACCCAAAGAATGTTTCTGGGATCGCGAGTGGTGCACAGATGCAAGGCGCTCCAATCGCGATCCCAGATTCACCTGATTTGTCCGGTTCCGCGGAGCACCCACTTATAGGTGCACAGTTCCCGGATGCCCATGGGCCCCCGGGCGTGGAGGCGGTTGGTGCTGATCCCCACCTCGGCGCCGAAGCCGAACTGCCCGCCATCGGTGAATCTGGTGCTGGCGTTGTGGTAAACGCAGGCGCTATCCACTTCCTTCAGGTAGCGGTTCGCAGCGGCCTGGTCATCGCTGATGATCGCGTCGCTGTGGTGGCTGCCGTAGTGGTTGGTGAAGGCAATGGCCTCGGTCAGATCCGGGACGACCTTCACCGCCACGATCAGGGCGAGGTACTCGGCGCTCCAGTCCGCCTCGGTGGCGGCCACCGCCTCGGGGATCAGCCGGCAGGTCTCGGCATCGCCCCGGATCTCGACGCCCTTGGAGGTCAGGGTTTTGGCCAGCAGGGGCAGGAAGGTCGGGGCGATGGCCCGATCGATGACCACGTTTTCGATGGCATTGCAAACCCCAGGGCGCTGGCACTTGGCGTTGACGATGATCTCCATCGCCATCAACGGGTCGGCCTGCTCATGAACGTAGACCGAGCACACGCCCTTGTCGTGCTTCACCACCGGTACCCGGCTGCATTCCACCACTGCCCGGATCAGGGCCTCGCCTCCCCGGGGCACCACCAGGTCGATGGCGTCGTCCCGGCTGAGCAGGCGGGGGATCAACGCCCGGTCCTGGTCCTGGACCAGTTGCACGGCATCGGCGGGAAAGCCCGCGTTTTCCAAGCCGGCGCGGAAGGCGACCGCCAGGGCCCGGTTGCTGTGGACGGCCTCCTTGCCGCCCCGGAGGATGCAGGCGTTGCCCGAGCGCAGGCACAAGGCGGCGGCGTCCACGGTGACGTTGGGCCGGCTTTCGAAGATCACCGCGACCACGCCGATGGGGGTGGCCAGCTTCTGGGCCTTCACGCCCTGGGCGATCACCCGTTCTTCCAAGACTTCGCCCACGGGATCCGGCAGCACCGCCACCGCCCGCAAGTCGCTGATGACCCCGGCCAGACGGTCGCCGTCCAGGCGCAGGCGTTCCACCATGGGCGCGGCCAGTCCATCCGTCCGGGCCTGGGCCAGATCCTTGGCGTTGGCGGCTTGGATGTCCGCCCGGGCGGCGGCAAGGGCGTCTGCGGCGGCGCAGAGGGCATCTCGGCGCTGTTCGGACGTCAGGTTGGCAACGATCCGGGCGGCCGGACGGGCCCGGGCGCAGAGATCGGCGACATGGTCGCCCAGGGCATCCGGGTGGCGGGCGGGGTGGGTCATGACAGGAGGCCGTTGCGGAGGGTGACAATGCGCCGGGCGGTGTCCCGGTGGCGGCAGGCCCGGGCGCAGGAATCCAGGGCGTCGGCCAGGGTGGCCTTGGTCCCCGGTGGGCAATCGGGCAGGACTTCCAAGAGGGGGAGTTCCCAGCGTTCCCAGATCTCGGGGATGCGCTGGGGCTCGGCGGCGGCCTGCTGGAGGACGACGACCGCCGCGGCGACCCGGGGGGCGCCGATCAGCGAACGGGGATCAGGTCCCAGGCTCGAACGGGCGGCAAAGAAACCCATGACTTACTCGGCGGGGACGGAACCGGGGGCGTGGTAGCCGTCCTCGATCTCTGTATCATCATTGGTCCAGCCCTCGTCCCCGGTGGATTTCACGGTTTGTTCCCAGGAATAGACTTCGTTCCGTTCCAGCTTTTCAAAGGTCGCGGCATTATAAATCAGCACGGGCCGATGGCGATTTTGGCCGAAGGAACCCTTGGGCAGACGCCAGACGGTGGCCTTGAAATAACGGTCCTGGACCGCGCCGCTGCCGAGAAATAGGGCACTGGGGCCTTCACCGGTCCGATCGCTGAGGAGGGTGC
>CANIXE010000240.1 GCA_947470885.1 Planctomycetota bacterium | reverse complement strand
GCGGGCCATCCCTGGGTCTTCCGCTCCGAGTTCGCGGCGATCCCGGAGGACCTCCCGGCGAATACCGCCGTGCGCCTGGAAGATCACCGCAACAAACTGGTGGGCACCGGGTTGTATTCCGCGAAATCGCAAATCGCGGTGCGCCTGGTCAGCCGCCAAGGCCTGGCCCCGGACGGCGGCCTGCTGGACCAACGCATCGGTGATGCCATCGCCCGCCGGCTGGCCACCCCGGGGATCGGCCCGGCCCGCCGCCTCATCAACAGTGAGGGCGACGGCCTGCCCGGCCTGATCGTCGACGAATACGACACCCGCCTGGTGGTCCAGTCCACCACCGCCCCCATGGACGCCCGCCTGCCGGCCCTCCTGGCACGCCTGCACCAGTTACGCCAACCCACCCAGGTGATCCTCCGCCACGACCTGCCGGTGCGGGCCCTGGAGGGCCTGGACCAAACGGTACGGATCGTCCACGGGGCGGAGGACGGCCGGGTCCAGGTGCGGATCGGTGCGTTGAACGTCCAGGTGGACCTCCTGGACCCCCACAAGACCGGAGCCTACCTGGACCAGCAGGCCAACCACTTGGGCTTCGCCCAGTTCGTGAAGCCCGGCGACCGGATTGCCGACGTGTGCTGCCACCTGGGGGGCTTCGCCCTCCACGGGCTGTTGGCCGGGGCCGCCAAGGCCGTGGGCATCGACCAGGCCGCCGCCAGTTGCGCCGCCGCCACCGCCACCGCACAGGCCAATGGCCTAGGGGACAAGTTCACCGCGGTGGAGGCCGATGCCTTCGCCTGGCTGGGCCAGGCCGCCCAGGCGGGGGAGCGCTTCGACGTCATCGTCCTCGACCCGCCGTCATTCACCCGCAACCGGGCGGGGGCGGCCCAGGCCCTCACGGGCTACCGGGACCTCCACCGCCGGGCGTTGAAACTGCTGGCCCCCGGGGGCCGGCTGCTGACTTATTCCTGTTCGTTCCACGTCCCCCGGGAGGAATTCCTGGGCACCTTGACCGCTGCCGCCGCGGACGCCCACCGGGACCTGCGCTTGCTGGCCAGCCAGGGCCCAGCGGCGGACCACCCCAGCGATCCCGGAGCGCCGGAGACCGACTACCTGAAGGGCTACGCCGTCGCGGTGGAATGAGCCAGCCGGGCCAAGCCCCGGAGGGCCAGCAGTTCGTCCCGCTCAGCTGTCAAATGTGCTAGATGGTCGGCATTGCCGCCCGTCAGAATCAGCCGGGAAATCCCCGATTCTTTCGCCAATGCCTGGGCGCATTCCTTGATCAGGGCGGGATACCCCAGGCCCAGGGCAACCGCTAACGCGCCTTCGGTGGTCCGTTGCAGGGCACTGCCCCGGCGGGGCGCCACTGATTCCAAGGCCGGGGCCGCCGCCGCCAGGGCTTGGCTGGTGACCACTGCGCCGGGGGCGATCAGGCCGCCAAGAAACTGGAGCGGAGTGCCGGACCAGGCCCCCAGGGTGGTGGCGGTGCCCGCATCAATGATCACCGCCGGGGCATCCAGGCCCAGGCCGGCGACGATCCGGTCCAAGCCCAGGCCGGGGTACTGGCCGACGGCAGGCAGGTGGATGTCGTAACCGATGGTCCGCTGGGGCCGGTCGCCCCACCATTCCGCCACCGCCCCGGCCCAGCCCTTGGCTCCGGGGAGCAGCACCAGTTCCCTCGGACGCACGGTCTGCTGGTCCAGCCAAGCGGTCCAGGCCCCGGGTTTGGTGGGCAGGCGGGCGAAGGCGCTGATCTCCAGGCCATCGGCCAGGGCGAGTTTGACCGTGGAGTTGCCGCAGTCGGCGAGGAGACGGATCATGGGGTTGTCCGATGGCTCAGGGAGTTTGCAGAAGCGCCGAGCACCCATTCGACTTCGCGACTGGGAGCGCCGAGCGCCAGCTCGGCTCGCATGGGATGAAGGTCCGCCAAACCGAATGATCGTCTTCGTGACTGGGAGCGCCGAGCGCCAGCTCGGCTCGCATGGGATGAAAGTCCATCATAGCAAATAATGAAGGGTATCTTTCGACCACGTTCGAGCCGAGCTGGCGCTCGGCGCTCCCAGTGGGCGTTTCGTCCCAACCACGTCCCACCGAGCCGAGCTGGCGCTCGGCGCTCCCCGTCACTTCGCCCCCGTGCTGCCGAACCCCCCGGTGCCCCGGGCGGTGGCGTCCAACGAGGCACTGGGGACCCAGGCCAGCTGTTCCACCTTGGCCAGCACCAGCTGGGCGATGCGCATTCCCCGCTCGATGAGCACCGGGGCATTGCCCAGATTGTGGAGGATCACCTGGACCTCGCCCCGGTAGTCGCTGTCGATGGTCCCCGGGCTGTTGGGCACGGTCAGACCGTGTTTCAGGGCCAGGCCGCTCCGGGGCCGCACCTGGGCTTCATACCCCAAGGGCACCGCGATGCTCAGGCCGGTGGGCACCAGGGCCCGTTCCCCGGGGGCGATGGTGATGGGCGCGGGGATGGCCGCCTGGAGGTCCAGGCCGGCGGCCCCGGCGGTGGCATAAGCCGGCAGAGTCAGACCAGCGAAGTGGGGCAGGGTGACAACGGGGACGGGGATCATGGCGGGATGCTCCAGGCGTTAGCAAGGCTGCAATGCCTCCCCTTGGCTCAGTTCCAGAACAGCAACACTCCCGGCCCATGATCCCCCTGTCCTGCACCGGCATCCACGCTGCTTATCCGGGCGGCCCAGCGGTGCTGACCGGGATTGACCTGGAGATTAAGGCCGGCGAACTGTTCTTCCTCCTGGGTGGTTCCGGCTGCGGTAAGACCACCCTGCTGCGGGTCATTGCCGGCTTCCATAAACCCAGCACCGGCACCGTGCGCTTCGGCGACAAAAACGTCACCGCCCTGCCCCCAGAGCGCCGGGACCTGGGGATGGTGTTCCAACATTACGCCCTGTGGCCCCACCTGAGCGTCGCGGAAAACGTGGCCTTCCCATTGGAGGTCCGGGGCGTGCCCGCGAAGGAACGGCCCGCCCGAGTGGCGGAGGCCCTGGAGCTGGTGGAATTGGGGGCGTTGAAGGACCGGCGCATCGGCGACCTGTCCGGTGGCCAGCAACAGCGGGTGGCCCTGGCCCGGGCGGTGGTGGCTAAGCCGGCGGTGCTGTTGTTGGATGAACCGCTGTCCAACCTGGACGCCCGCCTGCGGGCCCAAATGCGAACGGAGGTCCGGCGGATCTGCGCCGCCACCGGAGTCACCGCCATCGCCGTGACCCACGACCAGGGGGAGGCCCTGGCCACCGCCGACCGGATCGCCCTGATGGACGGCGGCAAGCTGGTTCAGGTGGGGACGCCCCGGGATCTTTACGACCGCCCGACCACGGTGTTCGCCGCGAAATTTCTGGGGGATGCCAATCTGCTGACCCGCTTGCAGGCGGGCCGGTTGGTGGACGCAGTACCGGCGGGCGATCAATTCTGCCTGCGCCCGGAGCGCCTGGCCTTCGCCGACGCCGGCCTGCCCGCCACGTTGATCGCCGGCAGTTACCAGGGGGATACGGCCCAGTGGACCGTGGAACTGGCGGGCCAGCGCCTGACCCTCACGGAATTCCGACCCCGACCCCGGACCTTGGGCAGTAGCGTGAATATCGTGGTCAACGCCGCTGATCTGGTGCCGGTGGCACCGTGAGCAAGGTGATCGCTTTGGCGGTCATCGCCCTGTTGCTGGCAGCCCCTCTGGCCCTCCGGGAAACCCCGCCGCCCCCGGGAGCCCCCCGGCGGCTGGTGATCCTGACGCCCCACGGCGAACCGACGCGCCTGGAATTCGCCCGGGCCTTCACCGCCTGGGCCCAGCGGGAACGGGGCTGGCAGGTGGACGTGGACTGGCGCACCCCCGGGGGCACCAGCGAAATCACCCGCTACCTGGATGAACGTTACAAGGCCAGCATCGCCCAGGCCCATCCGGACTGGAATAACAAAGCCATCCTCCGGGCCCTGGATCCCAAGATCGACAGCGCTGAACGCACGGCCTTCCTCGCCAGCGACATCGGCACCGGAGCGGACCTGCTGTTCGGCGGCGGAGAACAACCCTTCCGCCGCCATGCCACCACGGGGTTCCTGGTGGATGCCGGCCTGCAGAAGGCGGAACCCGCCTGGTTCAGCCCGGAGGTCATCCCCCAGCAATTATCCGGCGAGACGATCTACGACCCTAAGGGCCGCTACTACGGCGCCTGTCTGGCGGTGTTCGGCATCGCCGCCAGCCAGGACCGCCTGGCAGAACTCGGCCTGCCCATCCCCCGCCAGTGGGCGGACCTGGCAACTCCGGCGTATCGCGGCCGGTTGACCCTGGCGG
>CANIXE010000239.1 GCA_947470885.1 Planctomycetota bacterium | reverse complement strand
TACAACACAATTTCATTTGGCTACTCAGGCGCCAGCTCACCCCAACCTTAGCAATCACATGCACATGTGCATGTGATTGCTAAGGTTGGGGTGAGCTGGCGCCTGAGTAGCCAAATGAAATTGTGTTGTAAGCAATGACAGCACAAAAATTTCCAGAGAATTTGAACGGAGGAACTTGACGCGAAACGTATCATGAATTTCCCCAATCGCACCAATCCAGGCTACCCGATCAATTGAGGCAACCAACGGCCCCCATGCCCTGCCCTTTCCACAACGCGCCGCCCAAATCCCGGCTATCCTACGAATCCGCAGGATCGACATTCAACCCAACGTGGTTCTGGTGACCGAACCGCTTGGGCACTAGGCTGGCCATGGAGAGAAACCCATCGGTTGCCGTAAAGGCCCATGGACGCGGAGCTACCCCCGAACAGTGGATCTTTGCCAAGCTCAGCAAATCCAGCAATCCCATGACCTTTCCTTCACCAGAAGACCTGCCATGCTCGAACCAACACTTTCCAGAACGGAGCCGATCGTGCCCTTCGCCTTCATCGCCGACCATAGCACAGCTTTTATTGCAGTTGGGTTGTTAGGTCTTTTCTCTTCAATCGGTTACATCTGGTTCATCCTGGGTCGACAGAAGCCGGCGGAGAAGTCCACCAAAGGCTCAAGCAACACTCCGGTTCGGCCCCGTCCATCACCCCAGACCTTGAGTGGGATCCCTAGCGCCCTGCCGGTGTCCCCAGAAGCGCCGTCTCCAGCGCCCCGTGGTTTCAAGGTACCAGGGCGCAATGATCAGAACCAAGTGCCCACCGAGCAGGTGCCGGCCGTGAAGGCAGCCCAGGCCCTGGCGGTTTCAGAGAGCCAGCGGAAGGCCGAGCGGATGGCCGAACTCGGTTTCCATCACAGCGTCAACAAGGACGTGGTGGAAACCAAATCCGCCGAAGCCAAACCCCAACCGGCCACCGAAATCATCAAGGCTCCAGAGAAGAGCAACCAAACGGCAGAATTGGACGATATTCTCAGTCGGATTGACAAGGTCTTGGCGGAAAATCCCGTTTTGGCCACTAATACTTTGGGGAGTTCCACCGAACCGGGCATCAGCACCCAAAGCGTCAATTGGCTTGACAATGTCGAAGACACGCCGCCCAAACGTTCCTGACCCATTCAGCCAGTTTGGCTGACGGATTGGGATCACTTTGGCCAATAACTGACATGCAGATCTGAAGTTTGCCGTATCGCAGCGCGATCGCGCAGGGATTTGCTTCGTTTGCACGGTAGGGCCTGGGTGCGCGACAGCCTACGATCAACTTGCCTGTTCTCTGACCGAGGTCGTCCTGCACCTATACTTGCACATTCCCTACTGCGCTGCCAAGTGCCCGTATTGTGATTTCAACAGCATCGCCGGCCGGGATGCCGAGCATCAGGACTACGTCGAGGCCCTGATCTGCGAGGTGCGGCGATTGCCCCGGGGGCCGTATCGTACGGTATTCATCGGTGGCGGCACGCCGACTCTGCTATCCCCTGGCCTGCTAGCTCGGTTCTGTAGCGCAGTCCGTGACCACATTGATCTGACCCCGGATTACGAATGGACCTGCGAGGCCAATCCCGGCAGTGCCGACGCCGAACGGTTTCAGGTGCTGGCGGAACATGGCGTCAACCGATTCAGCCTGGGCATCCAGTCCACCCATGACCACCACCTGAAGTTCCTGGGCCGGGTCCATGACCACCGTCAGGCCGAAGTCGCCCTGGACCTGGCCCGGAGTATCGTCCCCCGGGTCAGCGCTGATTTGATCATGGGCTTGCCTGGTCAGACCATCGCTGAGCTGGATGCCGATCTGGCGCTGTACCGCCGGCATGAACTGGGCCACGCCAGTGTCTACCATCTGACGTATGAACCCGGCACCGAGTTTCATGCCCGGCGGAGCCGGGGGGAATTGGCCGACATCGAGGCCGACGAAAGCCGACGGCAGTTCATCCACGTCTGGGAAGGTCTGGAGTCCTTGGGCCTGAACCTCTACGAAACCAGCAATTTTTCCCGCAAGGGCGAGGAATCCCGGCATAATCTGGCTTATTGGACCAGGCGGGACTACCAAGCCGCCGGGGCCGGGGCGGTCAGCACCGTGGAGCGGAAGCGCCTGACCCGGCTAAAACATAGTGGTCAGTATATCCAGGCGATCCGGGCCGGCGAGCCAGCCATCGCTAAGACAGAACGATTGACCGATGCTGAAATCCTGAGGGAGGCCTGGATGCTGGGATTGCGCCTGGCCAACGGAGTCAGCATCGCCGAACTGGAGGAACTGGGAGACCGGAGCAGCCGCTGGCGGGTTCGGGCCGACGCCCTGATCGGTGCGGGGATCCTCTGGGAAGACACAGGGCGCCTCGGCCTGACCAAGACCGGGCGCCCTGTGCAGGACGAAGTCACAATTTACCTGCTGCCGTGACCGAAAGCAGTCCGGCCGGCGTCCCCAAGGACCACCGGCCAGCCGACTGATATCAGCCCGATCCGGCGATGACGGCCTCACCCTTCGCGGTACCCTCGGGGGAATAGAAGTATTTGGGACGCATGATCGGCACGCCCTTGCCGTTCCGCGCTTCGCAGCGCTCGTACACGATCTGGGCGGCGATGCCGACGACCCGGGACATGCCAAACAGGGTGGTGTAGTATTCCGGTTTGGTCAGGCCGCAGGCCACCAGCAGCGAACCGCTGGCGCTGTCGACGTTGGCGTAGGGATTGCTGATCTTGGGATTGGCCTTGAGGATCGGCGGCACCACTTCGGCCAGCAGCTTGATCACCTTGAACAACGGCGATTCGGGGCAGATCTCGCTGCCCACCTTGCGCAACACCCGGGCCCGGGGGTCTTCGACGCGGAGCACGGCGTGACCGAATCCGTAGACCACTTCTTTGTTGTTCAGTTTCTTCATGATCAACGCCCGGACTTCGGCTTCGTTGATGTGGTCCGCACCGATGTGCATGACGCAGTCCTGGATGAATTCCAGGCATTCCTGGTTCGCCCGACCATGGAGCGGGCCGGCCAGACCGCACATCGCCGCCGAAATGGACTCGTACATATCGGCCTTGCCGCTGGCCACGGCCTTGCCCGTGAAAGTCGACAAATTACCGCCGCCGTGATCCAGATGGGTGGTTTCAAAGACCCGCATCAGCTTGATCAGCTTGGCAGTCTCCTCGGGTCCATGGGAAGGAACTCCCAGCATGTGCACGAAATTTTCGATGTAACCGAGATTGGGATCCGGCGGGATCGGGTCGCCCCAGCCTTCCCGCAGACGGAAGATCGCCGCCGTCAGCGTCGGGATCTTGGCGATCAGGTCGATGGCATCCTTGCGGTAGTCATTGCGATTATGGGAGAACATGCCCAGGACATTGATGGCATGGATGAACCATTTCATCGGATGCCCATGGTGGGGCAGGGCGTACAGGCTAGCGAACACACCGGTGGGCACCGAAGCCCGGGACAGCAGTTCCCGGCGGAAACCGGAAAGCTGGACATCTGTGGGCATTTGCTTGTAGAGCAGCAGGTAGATGACCTTTTCCGGGTCTTCAGTGGCAATGTCCTCAACCGCCCGACCGACGTAGAACAGGCCCTTGTCGGCCTCCACCGCGCTAGTGGTCGTGTAGCCGACCGGCACGCCCCGCAGACCGCTTTCCAGATGGTCATCAGTCAGTTCGAGAAGGATGTCGGATTTTTTGGCTGCTTCGGCCATGTCGCCCCCGGGGTGTGCGTTCCGCTGTGCGGTGTGTTCCAAGAGAACATTGCCTAGGACCCCTGTCGTCAAGCCTGCGGGATCAAGCAGTTGGCATCTGTGCTGTCCGATGTGCGACTTGTCCTTGGATCAACCCAAGGCGGTCCGACTTGAGGACCACCACGCCCGACCAGACTGCACGTCGTGCTCGCCCCCTGCTCCCGCTATGCTCGCATCTGTCTCGTTCGCTGGGGAGCGGTGCTTCGTCCTGGATCCGTCGGGGAATTGGCCCGTGCCGTCGCAAAGGATCTGGGGATTCTGCCCTCCGGACTGCCCGCCCTGTCGGTCTCCACCAGCAAGGGTGACCCCCTGGCCATTGATGCCGCCGTGAACGGCGAGCCCCGTGCCTGGCCCGGGTCCTGGCCTGGCGATTTGGGCCCCGTCCTGGCCCGCCAGCTGGGTCTGGGGCATTACATTCCCTGTCCGGTCGCCGCAGCCTGCTCCACCGGGCTGTACGGCCTGTTAGAGGCCGCCGATGCGGTCGAAGCAGGACGGGCGACCTGGGGCTTAGCTCTGGCCGCGGAAGGATCCCTGCCGCCCTGGC
>CANIXE010000238.1 GCA_947470885.1 Planctomycetota bacterium | reverse complement strand
GCCGCGAATCGTCCCGGGAGCAGCCGCCCGACCATCGGTGGCGCCAATCAGACCCCGGGCGACCTTCACGGCTTCGTCGCCTTCGAGGGCCAGGGCCACCAGGGGACCGCAGGTGATGAACTCGATGAGGCTGGGGAAGAACGGGCGTTCCTTGTGCTCGGCGTAATGGGCGCTGGCGGTGGCCACCGGCGTCTGCACCAGCTTGAGACCGACAATGCGCAGGGCCTTCCGCTCGAAGCGGGAGAGGATCTCGGCCACCAGACCGCGCTGTACGGCGTCTGGTTTGAGCAGGATCAAGGTGTGCTGAACAGGCATGCGACCTCCGAAGGGGCGGTGATGATGGTGCAACCGTCCCGCTGGCAAGTCGCAGGGTATCTCAATAAAAACGTCCGGTCGTCCGGTCGTCCGGTCGTCATTGAAACCAAGCGCTCAATGGAAAAACCCGTTGAAATTTGCCTGTGTGGACGACCGGACGACCGGACTGGCGCCGCAAAGAGTGCTCCGTCATGGACATCCAGCGCTCCTTTGCGGCGCCCTGTGGCAAGTCGCCACTTGCCCATGGACAGCGGAAATCCTTCGCTATTTTCCCGCCCACGTCGATACGCCCATCTGGTCGTTCCGACAGTCCGGGGATATAGCTCAGTTGGTAGAGCGGTTCGTTCGCAATGAACAGGTCAGGAGTTCGAATCTCCTTATCTCCACCACATCCGGCGCTGGTTGATCCAGCCCCTCAGCACGAAAAAGGTCGGCCCCCGGGCCGGCCTTTTTTTTTCGCCCCCATTCAGGCTCCACCGCCACCAACTCCGGGAGACCCCCGGGGATTCCACCAGGCTCGACGATTCCCTGGATCGGGGCGTGGCATGGCATGGGACCCAGGTGGCCATCGCCCGGTTGAACGAGGCCAAAACAACAACCTTCCGCTACGTCCTGCCCCGCGAGGCCCGCTGGGAACAGGCCCGTCGCCGGGGCGGTAATCCGCCGGACGCCCGGATCGGCAAGGTGGGGTTCCGCCTGTGCCTGGAGGTCCACGAAGCTGTTACTGGGAATTCGTGACCGGAGGTTGCGGCGGGGGATGCCCCGGGCGGGCAGGCGATGGGCTACACCGCGGTCACGAATCGATTCGTGAAAACCGGGCCAAAACCGGGGCGAATCGGAGATGGGGGATTGCGACTGCGGCGTTCGAGGCCATCCCTTGGCCCCGTTCCCTCCGCCATTCACCACTCGCCCCCGAGGATCCATGCTCCCCTCCGCCCACCGCCTTGTCGGTCGTGTCCCCCTCTCCTGCACCCTGATGCTTCTCGCCAGCCTGGGGCTCCAGGCCCAGGAGCCCTGGGTCGCCCCGGCCCGAGCAGCAGCCATCGTCGCCGCCCCGGCGGCCACGGCCACGGACCTGCGCTTCGCCAGCGTGCCGTCCGTGACCTTCAACGGCCTGGGATCCGCGACGTTCACCTGCGGCTCGTTGTCCAGCACCGCTGACGGCGGACCAGTGACCGTGGAAATCTGGGCCACCCCCGGCCCGTGGAGCGACACCGCCAACGAGGGCTTCCTGATCGCCAGCCAAGCGGTGGGGACCCTGGCCACCGGGGCGAGCAAGAACGTCAGTATCTCGGCCACGCCCCGGCCGGTCCCCGAGGGCCTGTGGTACCTCACCGCCGTGGCCAGCCGGGACGGCGGCATCCGGGCCACCGCACCATTCGCCCGCACCGTCGCCCGTCTGACGGACCGCTGGGACCTGGTGGATCTGCTCACCGGCACCTTCGACACGATGATCAATGCCGGCGGCTTCGGCGTGTCGATCTACGATTTCGCCGAGCCCAAGCTGGCGACCGGGGCCACCGCCCAGGCCCTCACCGTGACCTACGACATGTACGGCATCCCCGATCGCATCGATGTGCGCTACGGCGGCACCACGGTGTTCACCACCGGCGGTTATGTCAGCAACGGGACCACCGTGACCCTGCCGGAGTGGCATCCCGGGGACGGGCGGATCAGCGTGCGGATGGATGGCAGCACCTCGGGGACGGCCTGGCAGTTCCGCATTTCCGCGGTGGCCTCCGCCAGTCCCGCGATCACCTCGCCCCTGTTCATCCGCCCCCTCCTGGGCCAGCCCTTCACCTACACCATCGCCGCCAACCGCACGATCACTGGAACCAGCGCGGCCGCGGTGCCGGCCTGGCTGACCTATGACAAGACCACAGGGACCCTCAGCGGCACGCCCACCGCCACCGGTTCAGGCTCGTTCACCGTGGGCGCCACGGTGGCCGGCGGCAGCCCCTTGAGCACCACGGTGCAATGGACGGTGGTGGATCAGGGGGCCCCGGTGATCGCCAACGCGCAGAAATTCACGGCTTGGCTGGGGGTGCCGGCGGATCTGCCCATCACCGCCCGCAATGCACCCACCGCCTGGAACATCCGCCGGACCGCCAGCGGCACCCTGGGCAGCGGCAGCCTGGATCCTGGCCTGTCCCTGGGGGCGGATGGGCATATCACCGGCACGCCCCAACGGGCGGGCAGCGCCACGGTGGCTGTCGCCGCGGCAAATGCCGCGGGGATCGGCGAGGCCACCGTGGGGATCACCGTCCATCCGGCGCCCCGCATCACCCCGCCGGACGCCACCACCGTGCGGGTGGGCCACCGCCTGACCGGCAGCTTCGCCCTGGCCGGCGGCCCGGTGCTCTCGGCGGCGATCAGCGGCAGCGTGCCGGGGCTGACCATCGCCGACGATGGCCGGGTGGACGGCGTGCCCAGCACCGTCGGCAGCTATCCGGTGGTGTTCCAGGGCACGAATCCCGCCGGCAGCGCCAGCGCCCCGTGGACCCTCACCGTGACCCCCCTGCCGGTGCCCAGCGTGGTGACGGATCCCAGCTGGATCCCGGGGAATGGCGGTTGGTGGACCAATGCCGCCACCCTGGCCCTGGATGGCCGGGCGGCGGTGGAGGCGGGATCGGCCGTCGCGTGGTGGCTGGACGGCCTGGCCATGGGCGAATCCGCCATCGCCGCCGATGGCGGATTCCACCTGGATCTTGGGGCTCTGGGCGAAGGCGAACACACCGTGGAAACCCGCTTCCGGGATGCCTACCCGGTGACCGGCGCGCCCACCACCACGGTCCTCCGCATCGACCGCACGGCCCCCGGCGTGCCGCTCCTCACCGCCCCGGACCTGGGCCTGCGCAACACCGCGACCCCGCCCCTGGGGGGCACCGCCGAACCCGGATCCACCGTCCTGGTCCGCCTGGGGGACGCCGCCGGTCCGTTGCTGGGCAGCACCACGGCGGCGGCGGATGGCTCGTGGAATCTGACCCTGGGCCACTTGGCCGAGGGCCCCGCCACCCTGGCGGTGACCACCCGGGATCTTGCCGGCAACACGTCCGCCAGCGCCTCGGCCACGGTGGTCGTCGACACCGTGCCGCCGGTCCTGACCCTGACTTGGGCTGACGCCGCCCGGACCCTGACACCCCACCACCTGGGCCTGGCGATCTCCGAGCCAGTGACGGATCTGGCCGGCCTGTCCCCCACGGCGGACAACGCCACCCTGGATCCGCTCTTGGTCGTCGATGCCAGCCAGGCCGGCCTGGTGGCCACGCCCATTGCCCCGGGCACCGTGCGGATTCGCATGCCGGCGGTCCACGATGCCGCGGGCAATGCCAGTCAGCCGACGGAAATTCTGTTGCTGGCCCCGGGGGATCTGTCCGCCTTCGCCCTGGGCTGCGTGGTGGTGCCCGTGGACGCCCTCGGCACGGGGACCCTCACCCTGAGTGCCACCGCCGGGACCGTCGCCCTCCAACCGGCGGGGGGCTGGCTGTGCACCCTGCCCATCGCCGGGGGCGCGCCCCAGACCGCCCTGACGGTGCTCAGCGCCAGCGACGGCACCGGCAAGACCAGCAACGCCTCGCTCACCATCACCGTGGTCACCCCGGTGGCCCAATGAATCCCCCGCAAAATACCAGGAAGAATCCCATGCGCCTCTACCCATTCGTCCTCTTGACCTGCCTGGCCCTGGCTCTGACCGGCTGCGGCAGCGACGACGCCGAACCGGCCCCGCCCACCCTCAAACTCGGTGCCACCGCCACCTTGTCCGGACCGGTGCCGGCCCTGGTGGGCCAGGTCGCGGTGACCGTGGGCGGTCAGCCCGCCACGGTCACCGGGGGCATCTGGCAGGCCCAGGTGCCCCTGACCGACGGCAGCGCCAGCGTGGAGGTGCAGCTGCTGCTGGAGGGCCAGACGGTGGCCAAGCGGGTGGTGACCGTCAGCCGCTGAATCACCTTTCTTTGCCTGTGATTTCACCCTAAATCCGGCGATGAATTCACGCGGAGACGCGGAGACGCGGAGAAG
>CANIXE010000237.1 GCA_947470885.1 Planctomycetota bacterium | reverse complement strand
GACTTCCCGGATGGCGACGACGACCTCCTCGACCTTCAGATCCGCCACCGCGACGGGCAGGGTCTCCAGATCCCCCAGGACCTTGATCCCCGAGACGATCTCACCGTGGCGTACCGGATCATCATCCAGGAATCCCACCACCTGGTGACCATGGCTGACCCGGAACTGGCGGGCGACGATGTCACCGAAGGCCCCGGCGCCGTAGATGAGGGTCCGCTTGCCGACCCCGGCATGGCCCCGTTCCAACCACGAACGGACCAGCACCCGGGCGCCACCGCACACCGCCACCGACAATAGGGCATCCAGCATCAAAAACGCCCGGTTCAGCCCGGCGGCATTGAACCAGCCAAGCAGATGCGTGAGCAGGACCACCACCCCCGTTCCGATGGCCACCGATCCGCCCACGGTCATCAACGTAGCCGTTCCAGTATATTCGGTGACCGCCCGGTACAGCCCCATGCGCCAGAAGAGGCTCACCCGAATCAAGGTAATGAGGGCGACGACAAAACGCTGTTCAGGATCCAAGACATCGTTCATCGCCCAGGCGGCGACCCGGGCAGCAGCCACCAGGAGGACGAGGTCCGCCACCAGCCAAATCAGGGCCAGACGCAGGGCGTCCCCTTGGGTTTCGGGACGATCAAGAACACGGCGGAGGGAGGTGGCAACCACGGGGGCAGCATCACCGGCCCGGGGGGGGCGACAAGATGGGGCAACCGCCAGGAGGCCGACCGTGGGACCGCCAGTGATCCAGACGACCGGATGGAGAAACGGGCCCTCCCACTGGCATGCCCGACCAGGCCGCCATGCTCCCCGCCCCGAGGTCCCCATGTCGTTCGCCGGCTCCATCGTCGCCATCATCACCCCGTTCACCGCCGGCGGGGATCAGGTCGATTTCCCGGCGTTGAAGAAGCTGGTAGACTGGCACGTGGAGCAGGGCACCCAGGGGATCGTCCCCTGCGGCACCACCGGCGAGAGCGCCACTTTCACCCATGACGAACAACACCGGGTGATCGGCGAGGTGGTCCAATACGTTGCGGGCCGGGTGCCGGTGATCGCCGGCGCCGGCAGCAACAGCACCCGGGAGGCCGTGGCCCTGGCCATGGCCGCAGAAAAGCTGGGGGCGAACGGCATCCTGACCATCACCCCGTATTACAACAAGCCGACCCAGGAAGGCTTGTTCCAGCACTTCCAGGCGGTGCGCGGCGCGACCAAGCTGCCCCTGGTGCTGTACAACGTTCCCGGGCGCACCGGCATCAACCTCAAGCCGGAAACCGCGGCCCGGGTCCATGCCCTGGGCAACATCGACAGCATCAAGGACGCGGCGGCCAACCTGACCCAGACCTGGGAACAGCTCCACCACGGTGTCCCCGTGCTCTGCGGCGACGACGCCCTGACCCTGCCGATGATGTCCCTGGGGGCCAAGGGCGTGATCAGCGTGGTCGCCAATTTTGCGCCCAAGCTGGTCCGCCAGCTATGCGATGCCGCCGCCGCCGGCGACCTGGCCACGGCCCGGAAGCTCCACGGCATCGTGTTCTTGTTGGCCCACCACGCCTTCAGCGAAAGCAATCCCATCCCGGCCAAGGCCGCAGTGGCCGCCCTGGGCCTGTGCCGGGAGGAATACCGCCTGCCCCTGGTGCCCATGACCCCCAGCAAGAAGACCGAGCTGCTGGACGCGATGCGCCTCTACGGCCTGATCTGAACTGGGCACCTGCGGATCCCCCATGACCCTCGCCGACCAGGTGACCTTGGCCCGCCTCGGGCTGATGCCGATGGCGGTGGCGGCCTACCTGCTGCTGCCGGTGGAGGGGAACCTCTGTTTCTGGGTCGCTGCCCTGATCTGCGGCCTGGCGGAATACACCGACCTGCTGGACGGCCAGATCGCTCGCCGACGCAATGAGGTCTCCGACTTCGGCAAGCTGGCGGATCCCTTCTGCGACGTGATCTACCGGATCGGCGTATTCCTGGCGCTGCTGCTGCCCGCCGGGGGCGTGGGCTGGCTGGTGACCGCTCCGGGGAACATCGGCCAGCTGGTGTTCGCCGTGCCCGGCGGCCTGGGCTGCGGCCTGGCCCCCTGGTTTCCCGTGTTCCTGATGGTCCTGCGGGAGGTCATCGCCGGCGCCCTGCGGGCGATGACCGCCACCAAGGGCCTGGTCCTGGCGGCCCGAACCAGCGGCAAGGTGAAGGCCTGGCTCCAGGGCATCACCCTGATCACCAGCCTGGCCTTCCCCGCGGTCCTCGGTGGTCGCCAGCCGTGGATGCTGACCTGGACCTTCTGGGCCACCTGGGTCACCGCCATCGTCAGCATCATCAGCATCCTCGAATACTTCTGGGTGAACCGCCGGGTTCTTGGCCAGCTCATCGACCGGCGCCCCGTGGAAAAATCCCTATGATGCGTCTTGATCTGGCCTTCGCCAAACCCCTCACCAGCGCCCAGGCCACCACCCTGCGCCTGGTCCTGGGGACCTACGCCAGCGTCCGCCGGGTCCGGGTCGACAAGACCGGTTACCGGGCAATGGTCCTCGCAGAATTACTGGGCCGGCGCACCGTCACTGATCTGCTGGCCGCCGAAGGCTTGCCGGCGGTGACGATTACGACCAGTCTGGACGAGGAATCTGACGCGGTGGCGGCGGAGCGGCCGGAGGACAAGGCGGAATCGGTGCGGGCGATTGGGCGGTAGGGCGTTTGGCTGCAGCCAATACTCGGCCGCGAATTTCCTGGGCATCCGCACATTCCAAAAATAGTCCCATGGCTTCACGAATATTGGCCCCGGCTTCCGTTTCCGTACTGCCCTGACTCACTACGCCTAGCTCCACACACGTGGCAATCCAGCACCCGTCCTCGAGCCAGGTGCAAGTCAAAAAATTACGCGGTTTCATAGCTGGTATCCATACGCTTTTTCCCAAACGATGCCGATTCCCACCGGCATAGAGCAAAGTTCTGTAAAGCGCTACCGGTGCTCGACCATGTAGGCATGCAAGATCTCATTGACGCGGGTCTGGTATCCAGGGCCTTGCTGCCGCAGCCAATCGACGATGTCGTGATCCAAGCGGATCGTCACGGTTTGTTTGGGGAAATCCAAAACCGGGCGACCTCGACGCTTTTCACTGGCCAAAGCACGTCCACGGGCAATTTGTTCGCGGGTCCAGGTTGGATTATCGTTGTCTTCCATGGTTCACCTTTGTCTCTAGAATTGGTCGAAATAGGCTGCTTCTTCGTCGGATTCTGCCCGGCGTGCACTGATGATGCGGATACGCTCATTCCGTTCTCCAAACGCAACGGCCACAATGATCAGTCGTTTGTTGATACGACCAAATCTTACCCACCGATCTTCGCCGTAATCCCGGCGATCATCGAAGACCTCGAAACCGTCCGGGTCGTCGAACGCTGACGTCGCTTCATGAAAAGTAATGCCGTGTTTCGTGAAGTTGGATAAAGCCTTGGCCTCATCCCACTCGAATCGTTCATGGTTCACACGGATTCAGACTATCCTACCACCATTAAATGTAAATACGTTAATGGCGTTCGGAATGCTTCCTATTTCAATCGCGCCAGGTGCTCCCCCAGGTCGGTGATCATCGTGGTCAGGTACTTGTCCTCCTCCGGGGTGCGGTTGCCGGCGGTCTTTTCTTGCAGGACCTGCAACAATTCCAGGGTGTATCTGGCGAAGGCCGGGTTGGCTACCCGGGCGCCAGTGAGGGGATTAGGCATGGCCCCCACCTGGATGAGGCCCTGGGCGCCCAGGCCCGAGAGAAAATTGAGGAAGGTGGCCTGGGGAACGCTGGCGTCGGACATGGGCAGCATTCGATGGGCTGCGGATGCTGGGCAACGACGGATTCGCAATACACCGATCGAAAATGATGCAACCGCAACCCAGTGACGCACTCGAGGAATCCTCTCCTTGCACGTCTGGATCCCCATGCCTCACCAGGCACACTGCCGCCGTCCGACCCACTTCCTTTCGGGTCGTTTTCGTCGTCACCGCCATCCCACCGGAGGCACCCATGCGTACCCACGCAAAGCACCAGGGCTTTACCCTGATCGAACTGCTGGTCGTCATCAGCATCATCGCCATCCTCGCCGGCATGCTCTTGCCCGCGATCAACATGGTCCGCGAAAATGCGCGGAAAGCGAACTGCGGCTCCAACCAGCGGCAGATCATCATTGCAGCCCTTACCTACGGGAATGACAACGATTCGGCTTGGCCAGTTGCTTATTCTACCGTCAAGGTCACTCCCACTGACGCTTCCACATCCACAGGCGTCAATGGAACTACACCCGCCGCCGTTGGAACCCAAGCCTTCACAGCGATGGCCTCGCTTGAACTTCTCGCCGGAATCACTGG
>CANIXE010000236.1 GCA_947470885.1 Planctomycetota bacterium | reverse complement strand
GAAACTTACTCGGCTTTTTCTATCGTCAAGACCCTTCTTTCAGGCCCTCGTCGCTAGATTTTTGCCACCCGCATCTCGTCTTCTTCAGGCCCTCATCTGGCCTTCTCTACCGCACCCTGCTGGGCGGGGGGAGGAATCTCTGAACCAGGACCACTTCGTCAAGAGCCAGTTTTTATCCCGGTCCGATTGTTGAAGCCCTGATCCAACCCCAATCACACCAGCGAGATGCCGGTCCTTTCGGGGGCGGGAAAGTTAGCGACCAATCCCATCCGTCAAGGGGTCATTCACCCACGGTTCAACCTCACCACGGAAGCACGGTCTTTCCAGGCGCCCCCGGCTCTTCGCGAACCCACTTCGGCACCAGATACCCAGGGAGACGTGCGGCCATGGCCGCCATCATTGCCGCCGATTCACTCGACGACCGTTGAAAATGGTGGACGCCCTGAACCCGATCCAAGGCATGAAGATAATACGGCAACACACCGGCCTCGAACAACGCCTTCGACAATTCCACCAGGACGTCCGCGCTGTCGTTGATCCCTCTGAGCAGGACCGATTGGTTCAGCAAGGTCACTCCGGCAGCCTTCAACCTACAACAAGCCGTCACAACCTCTGGCGACAGCTCCCGGGGATGATTGGCATGGACCACTAGAACCATGGGAAGTCGTCTACGGGACAGGAATGCCAGGAACCCACCATCGATCCGTTCCGGCAGGACGATGGGCAGACGACTATGGATGCGGAGCCGACGCAGATGGGGGATGGATTCCAAGTCGGCACAAAGCGACTCCAAAACACCGTCCGGCAGGGTCAGGGGATCCCCACCACTCAATAGAACTTCTTCGATCCCCGGTGAATTTTCCAAATGACCCACTGCCTCGGTCCACCAGCGACCACTGCGAGATACAGCCTCGTAGGGGAAATGCCGCCGAAAACAGTAGCGACAGTGGACAGCGCAGGCGCCGGTCGTCACCAGCAGCGCCCGGCCGGCGTATTTGTGAAGCAGGCCCGGCACCGGGCTGCAGTCGCCCTCGGCCAGGGGATCCGGGGTGAAGCCCGGGGATTCTTCCCCCTCCTGGATGAGGGGCACCACCTGGCGCAGCAACGGGTCTGACAGATCCCCCGGACGCATCAAGGCTGCAAATCCCCGGGGCACGAGGACCGGGAACAGTTTGGCCGAGGCCTGGGCTGCGGGCAGGTCCGCCCAGGGAAGGTCGAGCACCCGCCACAGCTCCTCCGGGGTCCGGATCGCCGCCGCCAGGGACCGCCGCCAATCACCCATCGGAGCGGTCCCGGATCGCGGAGGCGGTTCCGCGCTGGATCGGGCCGACGTCCCCGCTAGGGTCGCGCCCTCATTCAACCGGCCCGGCGGGCCGGCGTTCATCGGCCCAGCAGGGCCATCAGGAGAGGGTATCATGGGATCCATTAACGTTGGCGAAGTCGGCAAGGGCACTCGGTTGCTGTTTGATAACGCTCCCTGGCTGGTCCTCGAGGTCAACTTCGTGAAACCGGGCAAGGGGAATGCATTCTACAAGATCCGGGTGCAGAACCTGATCAGCGGGAACACCCTGGAGAAAACCCTGCGGGGCGGTGAAAAGTGTGAATCGGCGGACGTAGCGGACGCGGCCATGACCTACTCCTACAAGGATGGCAACGGCTACGTGTTCATGGATCAGCAGACCTTCGAATCCATCACTGTCCAGCCCAAGATCGTCGGCGATTCGGCTGACTTCCTCCTCGAGAACATGGAAGTCAGCGTCACCCTCTGGAACGGCGAGCCGATCCAAATCCGCCTGCCCAACACCGTGACCATGGAGATCGACTACACCGAACCCGCGGTAAAGGGCGATACCCAGAGCCGGGTGATGAAGCCGGCGAAGCTGAAGGGGACCGGGGCCGAGGTTCCGGTACCGATCTTCTGCGCCATCGGCGAGCGGATCCTCATCAACACCCAGACCCGGGAATACGCCGGCCGCGCCAAGTAAGCAGCCTGCACGATCCAGGATTGCCCGTTACCTGACGGAGGATTGAATGGCGCCCATGGCCATCCAATCCTCCGTCAGGCGTTCCGGGATCTTCGTGCCACCCACCACCACGTGGCACCCCTCCGCCACCTTGGAGACCCTGCGCAAACGCAGCGAGCTGGTGGAGCGAGTCCGGCGGTTCTTCGCCGAACGCAAAGTCCTGGAAGTCGATGTCCCGGTGCTCCAGGGCGGAGCGAACCTGGATCCCGGGGTCCATCCCTTTGTCGTTGAGACCAACCAAGGGCCCCATTACCTGCCCACCAGCCCAGAGCACCCCCTCAAGCGCCTGGTCGCCGCCGGCTATGGTCCGGTGTGGACCCTGGCCCCGGCCTTCCGGGCGGATGAGCGGGGCCGCCGGCACGCCCCGGAATTTCGGATGCTGGAATGGTACCGTCCCGGGTGGGACGACTGGCGCCTCCTCCGTGAAGTATTGGCTCTGTTCGACGTACTGACGGGCTGGGGCATCACCCACGATGTCCTGAGCTACCGGACCGCCTTCGCCAAGTACGTGGGCATCGATCCCTCCACCTGCCCGGATGCGGAACTGGAAAAACTCCTGGGGGCCGATGCATCAGCGGCCCGGACGCCCAGCGGTGCCTTCGACCATTTCGCCGCCCTGGACCTGCTGCTAACGTCCAAGATAGAACCCCACCTGGGCAAAGGCCATTGGACGGTTTTGGTGGATTATCCGGTGCACGTCGCCGCCCAGGCCCGCCTGCGGGCCGACGAAGACGACCACCCGGTGGCGGCCCGGTTTGAGATCTACCGGGAGGGCATCGAACTGGCCAACGGCTATTGGGAACTGACGGATTCCGGGGAACTGGCCGGGCGTCTGGAGACCGAGCAGGCCAAACGGGCGGTGATGATTCCCCGGGATCAACGATTCGAGGCCGCCATGGCCCATGGGCTGCCGGATTGCGCCGGCGTGGCCGTAGGCTTCGATCGCCTGGTGATGTTGGCCCTGGGTCTGACCGAGGTCTCCACCACCCAGGCCTTCGCCTGGGGCAACGAATAAGGGCCTGGACCAGTCCAGACCCTTAGCTGATATGGGGTAATTGCTCGGTCTGCTCGCTGTGCTGCATCCGCAGACGCTGGATGTACTGGCGTAGGACGCGATTCGACAAGCTGATATCGGCGACCCGGTGCTTCAGGTCGCAAGTACAGTTGAAGATCAGGCTGTCGAAGGTGATGTCTCCGGTGGGCTGGAACCCCCGCCGGTCATTGTTAGCCACCGCCCGCAGGAGGGCCTTCTGGCTGACCAGGGGATCCCGAATGCCCTGAATGGCCCAGGCGTAGGGATGCCGTCCGGTGACCACCTCATAAACCATCATCGCCCAGGAATAGACGTCCCCACGGGTATCCACCAGGCTCTCCTTCTCGCCGGTGAGGGCCCAGAACGCCTGCTCCGGGCTGGCGTATTTGGGGGTCAGGAGGACGGTTTCCTTGGTCGATCGGCGGGAACGCCAGCGGGCGATGCCGAAGTCGGCGATCTTCCCCTGGCCGGGGCCGAAGATCAGGATGTTCTGGGGCTTGATGTCCCGGTGGGCCACGAAGTGGTCGTGGGCTTCCTTGATCCCTTCGGTGGCGCTGGCCAGGGCTTCCAGGATGTTGATGAGATCGAACCCAGGCATGGTCTTCCGGTTGCGGAACACCCGGTCCAGGCTGCCGAAACGGGCCCGTTCAGTAATCATGAACGGCAGGATCCGCACCGGGAAGAACTCCAGCAGTTCGCTGGCCAGATCGTCCGGCAGTTCGGCATCACCGTATTCAATGACCTGGAGGATCGCCTTCGACCGGCGGGACAGGATCATCGTCTTTTCGCACTCGACCTTGAAGGCCCCGAACGCGGCGATGGCATCGCTGAAATCATTGACCGCCGGGACGAAGATCTTCACCGCGACGTCTTCGCCGTGGTAGACCCCGCCGTACACCACGGTCTCCTTGCTGGCCTTGGCCAGGGGCTCCGTCAGGCGCACGTGCTGGGTGAGGAACACCTCCTTCAACGTCGCCTCGAACGCCGCCGCATGGGTCTGGCGCATCTGCAGGATCTCGCCCGACGAGGCCACGGCCGTCGTCGTATCGAACGGGGCCTGAGGAAGGTCCGTGTCGCTCATAACCCCAGCATCTGCACCCGATTGGACGGCACAACCGGCGGCACTTCCCAAACCATCCGAACCCCCACGCTGTCCCGGGCATGACCTCCACTTGCCCTTGCTGTTCCGGCCTGGCCTATGCCGTCTGCTGCGGCCCTTGGCATGGGGGCGGGAATGCCCCCACCGCCGAAGCTCTGATGCGTTCCCGCTATGCCGCGTTCGTCCACAAGGATG
>CANIXE010000235.1 GCA_947470885.1 Planctomycetota bacterium | reverse complement strand
GGTATCCCGGGCAATGGCATAATTTCTATCCGTTCTGGGGCTGAAACCGGAATAAAGTATGGGCGGTGCCCAGGCCATCGTGCTGCTCGCGGACGATGAGGCCCGCCTGTTCCGCCAGCGCCAGCAGGGTGGTGGACCGGTAGAAACGGCTGACGCCATTGGCCTGGGCCACGAAATAGAGGCTGGCGAGGCGGAGGCTCGTGGCGGCGGCGGGTTCGCTTTGGCGATCCGGGCAGACCTCCATGACCCAGACGCTGCCCCCCGGGGCCAGGGCGGCCCGGGCCCGGCGAAGCAGGGCGATGACATCGTCGGGGCCGAAGCAGTCGAGGAACTGGCTCAGCCACACGGCGTCACTGCCCGCCGGGAACGGGATGGAATGATCCAGCAGATCCAAGGCCAGGCAGGTCACCCGATCGGCGTACTCGGCGATGTTTTCCCGGGCTTCCAGCACCTGGCCCGGAAGGTCCAGGAGGGTGACGCGGACGTCGGGATCCTGGGCCAATATGCGGCGGGAGAAACGCCCGGTGTTTCCCCCCACGTCCACCAGGTTGCGCGGTCGGCAGCCCAGGACCCGGGCTATCGCCGGGGGGAAGGCGCTATCGCTGTGGAAGTGGTCATAGGCGAACCAGGCATGGCGGATGGCCGGCGGTAGCTGGGCCAGGCCTTGGTAGATCGTCGGCCAGGGGCCGAACTTGGCGAGACCGGCGGGTTTCGCCTGGCGCAGGGCTTCACCCAGGTCCGCCAGGCCGGGCCAGCACACCGCATGGGTGAATTCAACGTCGATGGCCAGATGGGGATCCAGCAGCCAGACCTCCCCGACGGTGGTGAGGCTCCACAGGCCAGCGGTTGTTTCCGTCACGAGCTGACCGGCGAGGCAGGCGTCGAGGAGGACCTCGACGCTGGTCAGGGGCAGGCCCGTGGCCTGGGCGACGGCCTGGGCGTTCAGTGATGTTTTGCGCAGGATTTGCAGGACGCCGAGGTGCTTGGCCGCCCGGGCTGCCTGGAACAGGAACGGGGCCATGGCCTGGGCGTGGGCCAAGGTCCTGGCTTCCCGCAGGCCAGAGACGGGGGTAGGGGCAGCGGACGTCAGGGGCATGGTGGGGGAGTATCCAACTTCTTCCCGTCGGCCAACTCCCGACGGCGGGTTGCCCATCGCCCATCAGTGCTCCGTCATGGACATTCAGCGTTCCATTGCGGCGCCCTGATTGATTTCCCACGTAGGATGTTGCCAGAAGAGAAATCGCTGCGAACATCCGCAACCAATGCAGTGGTTGAATTCTTCCCAACGGCGTCGTGTTGTGGTCACCGGCATGGATGCCCACTCGGTGCTTGGCAGCGATCTGGCGGCCATCGCCCACTCGTTGCAGACCGGAACTTCGGGTCTGGCCATCAACGAGGAACGCCAGCGCCTGGGCTTCCGCTCACCCTTGGCGGGATGCCTGCCCGGTCTTGATGGGGCCAAATATTTCGATCGCAAAGAGCGAAAAAGCATGGGCCAGACGGCCTTGATGGCGGCCGTCACCGCCAAGCGGGCGATCGCCGCCAGCGGCTGTGCTCATCTGCTGGCCAATGCCCGGACCGGCATCCTGTACGGCAACGATTCCTCGGCAGAGCCGCTGCTGGGGGTGGTGGATACCGTCCGTCAGGAACGTTCGACGACGTCCCTGGGCAGCAACAAGGTCATCCAGGCCCTCAACAGCACTCCGACCATCAATCTTGGCCCGCTGCTGAAAACCCAGGGGATCTCCCTGTCCCTCAGCGGGGCCTGCGCCAGCGGCGCCCACGCCATCGGCATGGCCTGGTGGCTGATCGCCAGCGGCATGCAGGACCGGGTGATCTGCGGCGGTTCCCAGGAAACCTGTTGGGAAAGCATGGCGGCGTTCGATGCCTTGATGGTCTTCAGCACCCGCTTGGACGATCCCGCCGGAGCCGTCCGGCCCTTCAGTGCCGATCGTGATGGTCTGGTGCCCTCGGGTGGTGCCGCCAGTCTGGTTCTGGAAGATCTTGAAACCGCCCAGGCCCGGGGCGCCCCGATCCTCGCCGAAGTCCTCGGCTATGCCTTCGGCAGCGACGGCGATCACCTGACCACGGGCAATGGCGAAGGTGCTGCCCGGTGCATGCGTGAAGTGCTGGACACCGCAGGGGTGAAGCCCGGGGAAGTCGATTACATCAATGCCCATGCCACCGCCACCGAGGCGGGGGATATCGCCGAAGGCACGGCCATCCATCAGGTGTTCGGCGAAGCCTCACCACCCGTGTCGTCCACCAAATCCCTGACCGGGCATGAATGTTGGATGGCCGGAGCCAGCGAAGCCATCTACACGATTTTGATGATGCAGGGCCGGTTCATTGCCCCCAATCGCAATTACACCCGCCACGATCCGCGGATCCCGCCGTTCCGGGTTGCCGCCGCTCCGGTCCTTGATCACCCGTTGACCACCTGTCTTTCCAACAGCTTCGGCTTCGGCGGCACGAATGCGTGCCTGCTCTTGCGTCGCCTGTGATGTCACCCCTGTCCCTCTGAGAAGGAATTCCCATGGCTCTCTCCCCCCGCGTCTGCGTCCTCGCCATCGCCCTGGCTGGCGCCGCTCTTACCGGTTGCGGTAAGGATCGGTCCGTCGGCACCATCATCACCGCCAGCAGCGAAGCCGGCGTCAAGGCCTTCTTCACCCCCCGACGGGTGGACGGCCGCTGGGTCGAAGGCGCGATCCACCTGGAAAACACCAGCGGGAAGCCCATCCAGGTCACCAATTTCCAGATCGGCAATACCTACCCCGGCTTCAAGCTGCAGGTCGAGAACCAGCCGATCATCAGCGCGGTCCAGGATGTCCACGTCAATCCTTGGGCGGGCTTCGTGGTCACCGGCGCCAATAACGGCCAGATCAGCGAATTGCCCGCCGGCGTGGCCGTCGACCTGGAATTCAAGTGGAAGCTGATCACCGAACCGTCCAAGAAAAAGGATTACGCGTTCACGATCATCGTTTCCGGTTTGGTGCAGGACGGGAAACCCCTGCCCAATGTCACCATCAGCCGGCCGGCGCTGTAAGTTCGAACTGGGCTTCGCAGCCCACGGTTCCGCGGATGGTGACGGTGCCTTTGACCAGGGCCGTCCCATCCTGGACCTGCCAAGTGATGCGGATATCCAGGCGATCCCCCGGGAAACCGGGGGATTTCCATTTGCAGCGGTGGACCGCCACCAAGCGGGCCCGCCGACCGATGGCGGCCTCGTAGGTGGCGATCAGCAGGCCGACGGCGGCGACGCCGGGAAGCAGCGGCTGGCCGGGGAAATGGCCGGCGAAAATTTCCGCCTGGGCATCCAGGATGACTGACGCCTCAGCGGTCGTCCCCTGCACCGTCACCGGCCCC
Source organism: Planctomycetota bacterium (assembly GCA_947470885.1). Lineage (GTDB taxonomy): Bacteria > Planctomycetota > UBA11346 > UBA11346 > UBA11346 > CAIUVD01. The sequence continues at coordinate 1,026 of CANIXE010000235.1, read as the reverse complement.
AGGGACGCCCGGGCCTCGGCCAAGGGATTCACGGCTGTTTCCCCCGGGCGGCGTGTTCGGCGATCTGGGCGAACAGCACCTGGACCGGTGGCGGGGCGCTGAGAAACACCTCGCCCTGGCGGTCGACGAATACCTGGACGGTTTCTCCCACCGCCAGCAGCAATCCGGCGGCATCACGGATTTCGTAGAAGCATTCCAATTTCGGTTCGCCGCCGGGCACCTGGGCGCAGGTCACGGCGACTTCCTGACCCGCCCGGATCGGGCGCAGGAATTCGAACTGCATCCGGACCACCGGGGCGAGACAGCCGCAGCGTTCCATCTCCTGGTAAGATAGGCCGCGATGGCCAAGATAGGCCTCCCGGGCGGTTTCGCAGTAAGCGACGTAGTGGCCGTGCCAGACGATCTTCATCGAATCCACTTCGTTGAAGCGGACGGCAATCCCCACCGTGTGGGCATCCCAGCTCGGGGAAATGCGGGTACGCAGACGATTCATGACATGGTGGCCATGGTCTTGAGTTCCAGGCTGGCAATCCGTGTGCCGGCATTGCTGACCAGGGCCGTGTACAGGCTGAAGGGCGGAAGTTCATAGGCCCGGGTCACCAGGACTTCGATGGGCGCTCCCGCGGGGATGTCTGCCAGCAACACCGCGTCTTTGACCCCCACCAGCATGCCTTTGGCGGGACCGGCGGAGTTTCCCGTGGCACGATGGCAGGCTCCCATCAGTACGGCCACGGTCTGGGCGCAGCCTTCAATGACCTGGAGGAGATCCAGGCCGGAGGAATTCATTAGCCGGGCCCGACCACTGCTGCCATCAGCGGTGGCGTCCAGCAACTCTGCCACCAGCAGGGCCGGGGGCTGGTGGCTGGTCAGTTCTGCGGGCGGCGGGAATCCCATCAGGTCACCAGGCCACCATTCACGCCCAGGACCTGGCCCGTGATGTAGCCCGCCTGGGGACTGCACAGGAAAGCCACGGCGTGGGCCACTTCCTCTGGGGTGCCGATCCGTCCGGCGGGAACGGCGCTGAGC
>CANIXE010000234.1 GCA_947470885.1 Planctomycetota bacterium | reverse complement strand
TGCCGCCCTTGCGTATCACACGAATTTATCCATCCCGCAAACCAGCTCACCACAAGGCGGGGACCCAGCAGTGAGGAACCATGAACCTTGACCCTGACACCCCCTGGCCTCGACTGCAAAATTCAGACCTTGGAAATGTCCACCGCATTGAGGCTCATGGGCCCCGGTGGGACGCAGAAGTTGGGAACCCGACTGACGCTCCACGGGTCAATCCCTCAATCTTGCCACCCAATTCCCGTATCCAGACTTGGGCATCCCGAACACCCCTGTCTGAGGCATCCATGGCCAAGCTCTCCATCGACCAGCTCCAACTCTCCGGCAAGCGCGTCATCATGCGCGTCGACTTCAACGTCCCCCAGGACAAGAAGACCGGCGCCATCACCAACACCCAGCGCATCGACGCCGCCCTGCCCACCATCAAGTACGCCTTGGACAAGGGCGCCAGCGTGGTCCTGATGAGCCACCTGGGCCGTCCGGATGGCCAGGTCGTGGCCAAGTACAGCCTCAAGCCCATCGCCGAAAAGACCGCCGAACTCCTGGGCCGCCCGGTGAAGTTCCTGACCGACTGCGTTGGTCCCGAGGTCGAAGCCGCCTGCGCCGCGATCAAGCCCGGCGAAGTGATCCTCTTGGAAAACCTCCGCTTCCACATCGAAGAAGAGGGCAAGGTCACGATCAAGAACCCGGACAAGACCGAAACCAAGATCAAGGCCGACCCGGCCAAGGTCACCGCCTTCCGCGCCAGCCTGTCCAAACTGGGCGACGTCTACGTCAACGACGCCTTCGGCACCGCCCACCGGGCCCACAGCAGCATGGTGGGCGTCCAGTTGCCCCAGCGCGCCGCCGGCTTCCTGCTCAAGAAGGAACTCGACGCCTTCGCCCAGGTCCTGGAAAGTCCCAAGCGCCCGGTGCTGGCCGTCCTCGGCGGCGCCAAGGTCGCCGACAAGATCCAGCTGATCAACAACCTGCTGGATAAAGCCGACGAACTGATCATCGGCGGCGGCATGGCCTACACCTTCCTGAAGGTGCTAAACAACATGGAAATCGGCAAGTCCCTGTACGACCCGGAAGGCGCCAAGATCGTCCCCGAGTTGATGGCCAAGGCCAAGGCCAAGGGCGTGAAAATCCACCTGCCCGTGGACTTCATTGCCGCCGATAAGTTCGCCCCCGACGCCAACACCCAGCCCGCCACCGTCGCCGGCGGCATCCCCGCTGGTTGGGAAGGCCTGGATTGCGGCCCGCTGACCAACAAGGAAAACGCCGCGGTGTTCGCCCGGGCCAAGACCATCGTCTGGAACGGCCCCCTGGGCGTGTTCGAGTTCGACAAGTTCGTGGGCGGCACCAAGAGCGCGATGGATGCGATGGTCGCCGCCACCAAGGCCGGCGCGATCACCGTGATCGGCGGCGGCGACACCGCCACCGCTGCAGCCAAGTGGGGCACCGACGCCCTGGTCACCCACTGCTCCACCGGCGGTGGCGCCAGCCTCGAACTCCTGGAAGGCAAGGTCCTCCCCGGCATCGACGCCCTGAGCGAAGCCGCTGCGGCCAAATAAGCAGAACGTGCGCCGGCTTGGACTCACCCGCCCGGACCTCCTGGGTCTCCTGGGCGTGGCGGTCTTCGCCGGCACCTACCCCGCCACCCGCCTAGCGGTTGGCGGCGGGGTCGACCCACTCATGAACGCCAGCGTCCGGATCCTCGGCGCTGGCGTTTTGGCGTTTGTGGTCCTGTTGGTCACCCGCACCCCGCGCCCGGCGTGGGGGATGCTGCCCCGCTTCGCCCTGGCGGGGGCAGGAGTGGGAATCGTCTTCCCCCTGTGCCTGGGGTTTGCGCTGCAAATCGTGCCCGCCAGCCATGGCGCGGTGGTGATGGCCGCCCTGCCCCTGGCCACCACCACCTACGCTTGCCTGCGGGGCCACGCCTGGCCTTCGGGAAAATTCTGGCTGGCCGGGGCCGCCGCGGCCCTGCTGGTCCTGGCGTTCAGTTGGCGCCATGCCACCGGAACGACCGAGGCCGGTGTCGGTGCGGCGGATGCCCTCCTGGTGCTGGCGATGCTGGGAGCGGCGGTGGGCTATGTGGAAGGCGCCAAGCTGACCACCCCGGAGCGCCCGGGCTGGCAGGTGATCTCCTGGGCGTTGGTGGCCCTGTTGCCGTTCATGGGGCCGGTGGCCTGCTGGCGCCTGACAACTTTGACCACGGAGGTCACCCCGGTGGCCTGGACCGCCCTGGCCTATGGCACCGTGTTCAGCATGTACCTGGGCTTCTTTCCCTGGTACCGGGCGATGCAGCAGGCCGGCGTGGCCCGGATCAGCCAATGGCAGTACCTGCAGCCGTTCCTGGCCATCGCCTATGCGGTGGTGTTGCTTGGGGAACGGGTGGACGCCGTGGATCTGGCCCTGGTCCTGGCGGTGGTGGGGGCGATCGCCTGGGGGCGGCGAAAATAACCCCGACCGTTTTCCTGGGCTTCCCCCAGGTTTTTCCCAAAACTTAATACTCCATTCCAGCTGGTGTTCCACGACCAGGCTCCGCGGGATTCTCCGCTTCGCCAACGCCTTCACGGATCTTGATGGCCGCAAGGGGTCCGTGGCCGAACCAGTGGCGACGGACCCAAGGTCGGTCGCATAGCGACGCCGGGGCGAATTTCCTGATTAAGCGATGGAAATGTCCGTTAAGAATTCAGGGCGACGGCCCGCTCACCCAGCCTTACCCCGTTCCGATTTCAATTTGATAATGGTGTCGATGGTCGGGATCAGCAATTCGATTTCCGCCAAACGTTCCCGCAAACTGCGCCATTCCCGGAGGTTCAGTTTGCCGGAATCCAGGATGGCGATCTTGATCTCGTCCACCAGGGATCGACGGTCGCTGGTGCTTTCATCCAGCAATCCATTCATCCGCAGGAGAAGGTCGAGTTCACCCTGGTCCAGGGTTGGACGACTCGGGTCGGTGTTGACGAGTTCGGCGGGAGTGGCCATGGGCGGATCCTTGGTGTTAGAGTATACCCCAGAAACAGCTCGGACGCAGTGGGGGAGGATTCGGGCTTCCGACCCTGGGGATAGGCACATGATCCTTCGCCATGTCCACCATCCTCGTCACCGGCGGTGCCGGCTACATCGGATCCCACACTGTCCTGGAACTCCTCAATGCCGGCCATCGGGTGGTGGTGGTCGACAACCTCGACAACAGCAGCGCCGAAAGCCTGCGCCGGGTTGAAGCTCTGACCGGGAAGACCGTGGAATTCCACCTCTTGGACCTCCTGGACCGAGGTGGATTGGACCTGATCTTCAAGCGTCACCGGATCGATGCGGTGATCCACTTCGCCGGCCTGAAGGCGGTGGGCGAATCCACCCAGCAACCCCTGCGCTATTACCACAACAACATCACCGGCACCCTGCACCTCCTGGAGGCGATGAAGGCCGCGGGCTGCAAGACCCTGGTGTTCAGCAGCTCGGCGACGGTGTACGGCGATCCGGAACGGGTGCCCCTGACCGAGGGCTGCGCCCTGCGCACCACCAACCCCTACGGTGCGACCAAGCTGTGGATCGAAGGCATCTGCCGGGATCTGGCCAAGGCCGAATCCGGTTGGCACATCCTGCTGTTGCGCTATTTCAACCCCGTGGGCGCCCACGAATCGGGACGGATCGGTGAGGATCCCCAGGGCATCCCCAACAACCTGATGCCGTTCATCATGCAGGTGGCGGTCGGAAAACGGGAATTCCTGAATATCTGGGGCAATGACTGGGCGACCCCGGACGGCACCGGTGTCCGGGACTACATCCACGTGGTCGATCTGGCGAAGGGCCACTTGGCGGCCCTGGCCAAGGCCCCGGAACTGCCCGGAGCCACCGCCATCAACCTGGGCACCGGCAACGGGATCAGCGTCCTGGACATGTGGCGGGCGGCATCCGCCGCCGTGGGCCGGGAGCTGCCCTACCGCTTCGCGCCCCGGCGGCCCGGAGACATCGCCGCCTGCTACGCCGATGCCAGCTTGGCCAAGAATCTGCTGGGTTGGTCCGCCCATTACAATGTCGCCCAGATGTGCACCGACCATTGGCGTTGGCAGCAGGCGAATCCCAACGGCTATTCCGGCTGAACCACCCCCACCCACGGACTACTTCCCATGGCTGCCTCATCCCCCGCTGGTGCCAAGATTGCCGGTTTAGTGGTCCTCATCCCCGTTCTGGTCCTTGGCTGGTTCGCCCTGCCATTCGTCGCGCCCATGTGGCGCTGGCAGAACTTCAATGCCGAAGAGCTGGCCCGCAAACATGGACTGACCGTCCACCAGATTCAAACCACCTACCAAGTGATTGTGCGCATCGCCGCCCGGGGCGATGGGGATCCGTGTCCATGGCAGCTGGTCAGCTCGTCGCCGGAATTCGACGGCTACGGCAAGCCTGAGTTCGATAGTGAAAAGAACATGCTGGTC
>CANIXE010000233.1 GCA_947470885.1 Planctomycetota bacterium | reverse complement strand
CGTGGTGATCCAGCACCTCGCCCCGGACCACAAGAGCCTGATGGTGGATCTGCTGGCGAAGCACACCCGGATGGGGGTGGTGCGGGCCGAGGATGGGATGCGCGTGGAACCGGACGTGATCTACCTGATACCCCCGGGGCGGAACCTCACCATCGCCGGGGGCCTTCTTCGGGTCACGCCCCAGGAACAACACCAGCACGGCCACGGACCCAATCTGCCCATCGACCGGTTCTTCATCAGTCTGGCCGTGGATTTTGCCGAACGGGCGATCGCCGTGATTTTGTCCGGCACCGGCAGCGACGGCACCCGGGGCGTCCGGGGGATCAAGGACGCTGGCGGCACCGTCCTGGTCCAGGAAGCCACCAGTGCCAAGTTCGACGGCATGCCCCGCTCGGCCATCGCCACCGGACTGGCGGACCACATCGGCAGCGCCGATACCCTCCCCGAGACCATCCTGGGCCTGGTCCGCCAGGGCAGCCTGGCCGCGGCAGACGGATCACGGATCTCCCCGGGGATTGAGCTGGATCTGTTGATGACCCAGCTCCATGAACACACCGGAGTCGACTTCTCGGAGTACAAACCGTCGACGATCCACCGGCGGATCGAACGGCGGATGGACCTGAATCGGGTGGATGATCTCCGGGGCTACCTGGATTTCCTGGCCCAGAATCCCAGGGAACTGTCCCACCTCTACCGCGACTTGCTGATTTCAGTGACCCGGTTCTTCCGGGACAGCCACGTCTTCGAGGCCCTGGAACAGCAGGTGATCGCCCAGGTGGTGGCCAACCACCGGGACCAGTCGCCGATCCGGGTCTGGGTCGCCGGCTGTGCCACCGGGGAAGAGGCCTATTCCCTGGCGATCCTGTTCCGCGAGCACCTGGACCGCACCTCCCGGGACATCCCGGTGAAGATCTTCGCCACCGACCTGGACCGGGAGGCCGTGGAATTCGCCAGCAACGGCATCTATCCCGACAGCGTGGTCGCTGACCTTAACCAAGAACGCCTGGCCCGCTTTTTCGTGCAAAAGAGCGACGGTTGGCAAGTGGCCAAGGCCCTCCGGGACATGGTCGTCTTCGCCAACCACAACCTGCTCAAGGATCCACCCTTCCACCGGATCGACCTGATCAGCTGCCGGAATCTGCTGATCTACCTCCAGCCATCCCTCCAGCGCCGGGTCCTCAGTCTCTTCCAGTTCGGCCTGGTCCCCGGGGGCCATCTGGTCCTCGGTTCCAGCGAATCCCTGGGGGACCTGGCAAACGCCTTCGACACCATCGACGTCAAGGCCAAGATCTACCGGGTCACGGCCATCGACCGGCCCCTGTCCCTGGAAAACCTCCACACGTTCCGCCAGGCCGGGGGCGCTGCCCGCCTGGGGGGTGGAGCCGTGGCGGATCCCCTCCTGGGGGTCCCCTCCGAGGATGATCTGGAGCGGGCCCTGGTGCGTTCCGTGCTGCCCGCCTGCGTGGTCGTCGACGCCCAGGCCAACGTGATCCACACCGTCGGGGACATCAGTCCATGGCTGACCATCCCCCGGGGCCGGCCCAGCCTGAACCTGATGAAGATGGCCCCCCGGGAACTCGCCGCCGTGCTGTCCGTGGGCCTGCGGGCCACCGGAGCCACCGGCGAGCCCAGCCGCTACCGCGATGTCGTGGCCGGCCAGAGCCGGGTCCAGGTGGTGATCACCGCCATCGAACTGCCCAGCGGCCCCCGGGCCGGGATCAGGTTGCTGGCGGTCAGCTTCGAACCGGGGGAACCCGCCGGGACCACCTTCAGCGCCGAGGCCGCCCGGGACCAGATGGACCGTCGCCTGGTGGAACTGGAACGGGAACTGGAACGCACCCGGGCCAGCCTCCAGGCCGCCGCCGAGGAACAGGAAACCGCCAACGAGGAACTGCAGGCCACCAACGAGGAGTTGCTGGCCTCCAACGAAGAATTGCAAAGCACCAACGAGGAGCTGCAATCCGTCAACGAGGAGCTGTACACCGTCAACGCTGAATATCAGGTGAAGATCGGCGAACTGACCGAGGCCAACAACGACCTCCTGAACTTCCTCTCATCCACCAACATCGGCACCATCTTCCTCGACCGCAACCTGTGCATCCGCAAATTCACCCCGGCGGTGACCGAGCAGATCAACCTGATTCCCCAGGACATCGGCCGCCCCCTGGAGCACATCACCCGGAACATCCTCCACGATGATTTGGTGAAGGATGCGGAACAGGTCCTCCAGGCCTTGGTGCCCCTGACCCGGGAAGTCCGGGCCCGGGCCGGGCGCTGGTACCTGATGCGGATCCTCCCCTACCGCACCGAGGAATACACCATCCGCGGGGTGGTTATCACCTTCGTCGACATCACCGACGTCCGGGCGGTGACCGATGATCTGCGCAAACTCCACGCGGCCCTGGCCGAGGTCCCCGTCGGAGTCCTCATCGCCGACGCCAATGGCCGGGTGGAATACGTCAACCGGACCCAGGCGGATCTCGCCGGATACGCCCCGGAGGAACTGCTGAAGCCCGGAGCCGGCGTCCCGGTGCCCGGGCCGGCGATGGCCCAGGTCTGGCGCACCGTCTCCGCCGGCAGCCGCTGGAGCGGACTGCTGGAAGGCCTGAAACGGGACGGCACCCCCTATCGGGAACAGGCCACCATCATCCCCCTCCTGGATGGCGGCCGGGTGGTGAACCTGCTGAAGTTGGCCGTCGCTCCATGAGCGACGAGGCCGAGCAGCTGCGTCAAACGCGGATGGCGATCCTCGAACGGCGGATGCTGGAGACCACCGCCAGCGATCTCCGCCACCGGCAAATCTTCGAATTGCTGCCCACCGCCACCCTGGTCCTCAACGCCGAAGGCATGGTCATCGACGGCAATCTGGCCGCCGCCCACCTGCTGGGAGTAGAGATCCGCTTCCTGGTCGGGAAACCCCTGGTGGTGTTCCTCCGCTCGGATCAGCACAGTCGGTTCTACACCCATCGCCAGCAGGTCCTGGAGGGCCGGGACGGCAAGGCCATCAGCGAACTGATCCTCCATCGCCGGGATGGTGAGGAATTCCCGATCCGCCTGGAGTCGGTGCACTTCCCCGAACGGGCGGGGAACCGATGCCTGCTCAGCGTCCTCACCGACCTGCGGGAGCACCGCCGGGCCGAGCAGGCCCTGGCCGCCGCCCGCCGCTCGGTGGAGGAGATGGCCAAGGCGAAGGGCGCCTTGATGGACAACATGACCCACGAGCTGCGCACGCCGCTCAACGGCATCATCGGCATGCTCCGGTTGTTGGTGGAGAACCTCAAGAGCCCGGAACATCTGGATCTGGCCCAGACCGCCCTGAACGCCACCTCCTCCCTGACCTCCTTAGTGGATGACGTCCTCGATTTCAGCCGCTTGGAATCCGGGTACAGCGCACTGGAACAGGTGCCCCTGTCGATCCGAGCCCTCGCGGAAGATGCCCTCGCCGCCATCGCTTCCCAGGCCAACCAAAAGGATCTCCAACTCATCCTGACCGTGGATCGGCAGGTACCGGAACGACTCACCGGCGATCCCTCCCGGTTGCGTCAGGTATTGATCAATCTCCTGGGAAATGCGGTGAAATTTACCGTCAAGGGTTTCATCTCGTTGGAAATCACCCTGGAATCACCAACAGGTGACATCCCCACCCTGGTCATGGCCATCCGGGATTCCGGTCCGGGGATCCCCGCCGACCGGCAGAATCGCATCTTTGAACGATTTGAGCAGGGAGATTCGTCACTGACCCGGAGTCACGGCGGTTCTGGCTTGGGTCTGGCCCTGGTCCGGGAAATCCTCCGCCTGATGCATGGTCGGACCCAGGTGGAAAGCGCGGTGGGCTTTGGCACCTGTTTCACCCTGCGAATTCCCACCCGGATCATCGAAGGCCCGGGGCCGATCCCGGTGATAGCCAGAACCGGCGATGGGAGCTGGATTCTCTGCGAGAATCGGGAACTCACCCGCCGATCCCTCATCGCTGGATTGGAACGCTATCACCTCAAGGTCGTGCCGACGCTCACGTGGACCGAATCCCTGTTCGCCGCTGGTCCCCGGAGCACCATCCTGGCCGCCAGCCACCTGGTACCGGATGAAGCATTGGAGGATCTCCGGCTGGTTCTGTACGGCCCCCAGACAAGACCTCGGTTGATCCTCACGCCCCTGCTGCCCAGCCGCCTGGAGCGCCTCGTCCGGGAACGCTGCGCCCAGCCCGGTTGAATCACTCTGGAAAACGCAATTGGAGCGCACCTGCTGCGTTGCTTCAATCCTCGCATGGCGCTGCCATGCCGCGGCTTGAAGCGCCTTGCATCTGCGCACCACGTGCGTTTCCAGACGCACTATTTGGGTAAAACTGCCGTCGAGGCAAAGACTTGAAAAATACAGCGGGGATCTGCACATGGCCAACTCCACCTAAATCCGGCGATGAATT
>CANIXE010000232.1 GCA_947470885.1 Planctomycetota bacterium | reverse complement strand
CCTGGTCAGCGACCCGGATTTGATCGAGCAGGTCCTGTGGCCGCCTGCCTGCCCCTGGACGACTGGCTGAACCTGCCCCTGGCGGACCTGATGCGCTGCTCTGCCGCCATCGCCCTCATCGCCGTGGGTTGTTGGTGGTGGCGGAGACGAACGACCCTGGATGACGCGACGATCCTGGGTTGCGCAGTCCTGAGCTATGTCCTGTGGGCCGCCGGGGGCTGGCCCTGGCTGGTGGCGCCGGTGATGTTGTTCCTCAGTTATGCCCGCCTGGCCCCAGCCCGGAATGTCCAGCGGAACCACCCGGCGATCATCCCCTTCGCCATCCTGTTGCCGGTCTTCGCCTGGCTGCTGGTGGAACGCCGCCTGGGTCACGGTCCCTGGCCGGCCACCGCCCCCACCTGGGCCGGTGGATCTGGCCGTTGTTCCTGCTCCTGGTGCCGTCGGTGCTCACCACCAAGCAACATTACGCCGTAGACATCCTGGGCGGTGCGGCCACCGCATGCATGGGCATCTTCCTCAGCGGCCGGTGGTACCTGAACTGTTTCGCCACCGCTCCAGGGCCAGCAACCCCAACGTCAGAAACATGCTCGCCGGCGCCTGGCCCGCCCGGGCCCAGGCTTCCTCCCGGGTGAGGACCTCCACCTCGATCATCTCCATGGCATCCAGGTGGCGGTCGGCGGTGGCGGTTAGACCTTCGGCGAGGACGACGTGGAGGCCCATGTGGAGCAGGCCGGGCATGGCTTCGATGTGGTGGAGGAGGGTGCAGCGGGTGGCGCGGTAGCCGGTCTCCTCGTGGAGTTCCCGGGCGCCGGCGGCCACCGGGTCTTCGCCGGGTTCGATGCCCCCGGCGGGGAATTCGGTCAGCCATTGGCGATAGGGGTGGCGGTAGATTTTCTCCAGCACCAGGCGGCCGTCCGGCAGCACGGGAACGACGATCACCGCATCCCATTTGGATTCGACCTGGAAATACGTGTAGGGCTTGCCGTTCTTGTCCGGCAGGTCCTCCTCCGCGAGGGTGAAGAAGCGGTTGCTCAGGCGTTCCCGGCGGGCGAGGACGGGGGGGATGGGGGGCAGGCTCATGGGGGGTCCGGGGCGGGACTGCATCAAGGGGGGTCCGGCGGATCGGTCAACGTCCCCGTTGATCCGGGGGCGCTGGCCCGCTAATGCCTCCCCATGCCACAATTGCGCATCATCGATGGTTCCGGTACCGGTCTGGTCATCCCCATCGCCGGGGGACGGGTGGCCATCGGCCGCGAAGAAGGCAATCAGTTGAAGATCGAGGACCCCAAGAGCAGCCGTTATCACGCGGAAATCGTGTTCGAACGGGGGCATTGGTGCCTTAATGATCTCAACAGCTCCAATGGCACCTGGACCGACCTGGGCCGGGTGGACAGCCTGGTCCTGCGGGACGGGATGACCTTCCGCATCGGCCGTACCCAGATCGCCTTCGAGATGGCCGCATCGGGTGTCGGCACCGTGGTGGATGAAAAGCGCACGGCCATCGATCGGGCTTCCCTCAAGGGGCTGGTGAAGGAACCGGCGGAAAAGGTCCTGTTCAGCAAGGGCGGCACGGAACCCCTGTCCGGTGGTGACCTGATCCGCCAGAACACCTACCTGATCCTGCTCCACCAAATCATCGAGCGGACCCGGGAGTGCCAGGGTCGGGACCAGCTGTTCGATCTGGTGGACGACGCCGCGGCGGAGGTCCTGGAGGGTGATCGCTGCGCGGTATTGCTGCCGGTGGAGGGGGGCGAACTGGGGGGCTGGGCCCTGTGGCCCGCCCACGAACGGCGGTTGCGGGCGCGCTATGGCTCGGTGCCCTTCGCCCGGGCCTTGCTGGCGGCGGTTCGTTCCGGCCGGGAACCCCTGCTGTGCAGCATCACCGTGGGGGACCTGGATCCCACCGCGAGCATGATCCAGTCCGGGGTTCGCTCGGCGATGGCCGCTCCCCTGCGCACCGGGGCCACGGTCCATGGGCTGCTGTATGTGGACCGGATGCGCGGTTCCGCGCCGTTCAGCCGCACTGACTTGGAATTTCTCGCCGCCGTTGCCAACCAGTTGGCGGTGGCCCTGGCCAATCAGGAGAAATTCACTGACCTGACTGCCGAGGTGGAGCGTTTGCAAACTCGGCCGGCGGATCGGCCCCTGGAGCTGATCGGATCGTCCCAAATCCCCACGGTGGCCCTGATCGAGCGAATCGCGCCGACTCGGGTCCATGTCCTGGTCCTCGGGGAATCCGGCACCGGCAAGGATCATGTCGCCCGCTTGCTCCACCAACGGTCGCCCCGGGCGGAAAAACCGTTCCAGAGCCTGTCCTGTTCGGGGGCCGATCCCGACCGCCTGGAAGTCACCCTATTCGGCCAGAACGGGCCGGGGCTGATCGAGCTGGCGGACCAGGGCACCCTGGTGCTCCAGGACATCGCTGATCTGCCCCTGGGGGTCCAAGCCCGGCTGGTGCGGATGCTGGACCAGGGCGAGGTCCAGCGGATCGGCGAGGCCACTACCCGCCGGGCGGATGTGCGGATCGTTGCCACGGCCACCCGGGATCTCGCCGGCGAGGTGATCAATGGGCGGATGCGCGGGGACCTGTGCGAACGGCTGTCGGCCTTCAGCATTTCCCTGCCGCCCCTCCGGGAGCGGGAAGGCGACTTGGACCAGCTCATCGACCATTTGTTGAAGGAAATCGCGTCCCGTCTGGACCAGCCGCTGCGCCATCTGCTGCCCGAGGCCCGGATCGCCCTCCTGCGCCATCCGTGGCCAGGGAACATCCGCCAGTTGAAGCAGGTACTGGAACGGGCCAGCATCGCCGCTGACGAAGCCATCGGGCCCGGGGATCTGCCTGAGTTCATCCGTCCCCACGGGGGCAAGGGCGAACCCGCCGTGGGCTCAGTGCTGAGTCTCTCCGAGGTGGAACGCACCCACATCCTCAAGGTTCTCGATCAGGTGGGGGGGAACAAGAAAGCTGCGGCGGAACTGTTGGATATCGATCGCAGCACCCTCTACGCCAAGCTCCGCCAATATGGCCGGGGTTGAACTCCCGCTCCGGGGGAAACAGCCCCCATGCTGAAGCATGTCCTCGTCTTGTTCAGTCAGCGCTACAACTACAGGACCCACACCGGCATCGCCGCCTATGCCGGGCGGACGATGTGGCATGTCACCACCCTGATCCGGGGCGACGGCCGGCCCTTGGGGGATCTCAGCGGTGTCGATGGGGTGTTGATCGCTGATCATTTCTCCGATGAGGTTATCGCCGGCCTGGAATCCTCGGGTCTGCCGGTGGTGAGCCTGACCCGGTTGGGTCTGGAATCCTCCATCTTAGCGGTGGTGGGGGACGACGCGGGCATCGGCACCCTGGCGGCCCGGCATTTCAGCGAACGGGCTTTCCCCCGCTGTGCCTACGTCGGCATTCCCGGACGTCCCGCCAGCGACCTGCGCCGGGCGTTCTTCGAGCAGGTCTTGGCGGAACAGGCGATCCCCTTGAGCGATCTGAGCCTCGCCCCGGTGACGGCGGACAGTCCCGGGGGTTGGCGGCGGGAAGCCGAACAGCTCATGGCCCAAGTCGCGGTCCTGCCCAAGCCCTGCGGCATCTTCTGCTTCAACGACATTCTGGCGGTGACGGTGGTGGACGCCTGCCTGGGCCTGGGCCTGCGCGTCCCCGACGAGGTGGCGATCCTGGGCGTGGATGATGATCCGCTGTTTTGCGAGACCGTGGCCATCCCGCTGTCCAGCATTCGCCACGACCACCAGCGAATTGCCTTGTTGGGAGCCGAACGCCTGGATGCCCTGATGCACCGGCGGCCGGATGCCGGTGGCCTGCACCTGGTGCCGCCCCAAGGGGTCACCGTCCGGCAAAGTACGGATCACGTCGCCGTTGCCGATCCGATCCTGGCCCAGGCCTTAAAATTCATTGCCAACGAGCACACCCGGGACATCGGTCTGGAGGATGTGGCCCGGGCGGTGGGCAGGTCCCGGCGCTTTGTCCAATATTTGTTCCGCGACCAACTGGGACGCACGGTCACCGACGAGACCACCCGGGTCCGGGTGGAGCACGCCAAGACCCTCCTGGCCCGCACCCCCACGCCGTTTCCCGCGGTGGCCCTGGCCTGCGGCTTCGCCTCGTTGGCGTATTTCAACCGGGTGTTCAAGGCCAGCGTGGGCTGCCTCCCCCGACAATTCCGTCAGGAGCGTCGGGCCGAACCCGAGGTCGGGCGCAAGGCGCGGTAGACGGTGAGGGCGTTGTGGGTTACGGAGCGCCAGCTTGGCTTCGGTTATATCGTCAGCGACGACTGGCGCGGAAATCAGGTCGCGCGTCGTCCCGAGGCCGAGCTGGCGCTCGGCGCTCCCAGCGGCCATCGCAAGTCCCTGACCATTTTCGGGTCATGTCATGCCACCGGAGCCGAGCTGATGCCGGCGTTCCCTG
>CANIXE010000231.1 GCA_947470885.1 Planctomycetota bacterium | reverse complement strand
TGGGGAGTAGCGGGGGGAACCCCCGCGAGCAGCGGAGGCCGGGGCGCAGCGAAGCGAGCACCGCGCCGACAGGGGCTTGGTTGCGCGCAGCGCAACTGCCGGCGCAGCCGGCGCGGAACAGACCAATTGCCGCGCAGCGGCAACAGCCGCCGCAGGCGGCTGCCCCGCGCCTTTAGGCGCGGGGTTGGGCTGGGACGCAAGCCCCGACCTGCAACCCGACCAGGTGAGACAACGCTTTCACCGCCAACTCCACCAAAAGGTAAGGCTTGGCAATCGCATCATTCCCCGAACGTGGATCACTGGCCACCAAGTGGGCGAAATCCTGATTCGCGGTCACAAAGATCACCGGAACTCCGTGGTGCTGGGGATGGCTCCGAACCTGGGCCGCCAACTGGGGGCCACTCAATCCGTCCATCTGAACGTCGGTGACCACCAGGCAGAACTGCTGTTCATCCAGGAGCGCCAAGGCCTCCCGGGGATCGCTCACCGCGACCACCGGGATCCGCACCTTGGCCAGGGCCTGGGTCGCCAGACGCAAAGCGCCGGATTCATCATCCACCACCAAGGCGGTCCCGGGCTGCCAGGGCCGGTGGGCGTGGAATTCGAGGGTCCGCAGGCGGGCCACGGCCTGGCCGATGGTGCGCTGGGCCGAGGCATTGACCCGCTCGGGTTTGTCGAGGAGCTGACGGGCAAGGAGTTCTGCCGCTTCGGCCAAGGCCGCCGGACCAACGGCTCCCACCGCCCCGGCAGCGCCGGCCAGACCCCGGGTGGTACCGATCAGCTCCGTGAGCACCCGGGCCCGGTCCGTGGCATCCGCAGCCTCGGCCAGGTCCGGCAACAGACGGTCGATCCTGCTAAGGGCGGTACGGGCGACCAACGCCAGGTCGAACCCGGGGATCTCGGTGCTGCTGCTGCTGACCCGGGGTAGGCCCAGGGCCATCAGGGAGGACAGCCGATCCGACACCTGACGGGGCGTGGCCCCGGCCTTGCCGAGCACCGCCGAAGCCCCAGCCTCCAGAGCTTCATCCAGCAATTCCTGCTGCAGGGTATTGGTGAACACCAAAATGGGGATGGCGGCGAATCCAGGCCGGCTCCGCAGGATCCGTAGCAGGGCCAGACCATCGGTGTCCGGCAGGCCAAGGTCGAGGATCACCGCCGATGGCACAAGGCGTCCAGCCAATTCCATGGCCTCGGCCCCGGTGGCCGCTGCATCCACCCGCCAGCCATCCATCAGCAACCGGCTGGTATGGATGCGCCGGACCAGCGGATCATCATCCACCAGAAGGGCCCGGGGTGCATCCTGGGGCGGTTCCAGGTTCCGCCGCTGACTCTGCTTGCCACCGGTGAGGGCGGGCCGACGGCCGATGAGCACCCGATCCAAATCTTCAGCAAACGCCAAAGCCGTCTGATAGCGGCGTTCCACGTCCTTATCACCACCGGTTCGGATCACCGCCACCAGATCCGCCGGCAGGTCCGGCCGGGACGCCTGGGGATTGGGAAATGGTTCGCTGATAAGTTGGGTAAGAACGGTCCACAGGTTGCCACCCTGATGGGGATGGCGGCCCACCGCCATGAAATACAGGCTGCCCGCCAGGCCATAAATATCAGCCCGGTGGTCCACTTCACGGTCCCCCCGGGCCTGTTCTGGAGCCATGTAATCTGGAGTCCCCACCACATTGCCATCCACCGTGACATGGGTGGCGTCTTCCAGATGCCGGGCCAGGCCCAGATCCCCGATCTTGCCCATGCCATCGCCCGTGAGGAACAGGTTCGAGGGCTTCACGTCCCGGTGCATGATCCCGGCTTCGTGGAGGGCGTGGAGCCCTTTGGCGCAGTCCCGGCCCAGGGCCGCGATCATTGTCCACGGCACCCCCTTGGGATAGCGGGTGGTGAGCTGATGGGCATCACCACCCGTGACCAGCTCCTGGGCGATCCATAAAATGCCGGCCTCTTCACCGGCATCCAAGTAACTCACCACATTGGGATGACGGAAACCTGATATCAGATGACTTTCCACCAGGAATCGGCCCCGCACCACGGCGGCGACGCTTTCCTGTTGGGGTGGCCGAAGGAGCTTCACCGCCACCAATCGTCCCTTGGGATCCACCGCGGAATAGACGGCGCCATAGCCTCCACTGCCGATCAGCTTTTGGCAGATGTAGGGGCCGATGGCCGGCCAACGGGGGGGATCAATATTGCTGGCCATGACGATCCGACCCCAGGAAAATCAGGTGGGGTCGATGCGGTTCAACTGACCACAATGCACGCACTGGACCGCATAGGGCTGGGCGTTGATCAGCACCTGAAAGACCCCGGCGCAATGGGCGCAGGCCACCACCCGAGTGGGAGGCGGACCTGCAACCGGCGGTGATCCGGCGGTTTCTCGACGCAGGGGTGGGCCAGCGGTTTCCCGGCGGGTGGTCGGTTGGGCAGGGGTCACCTGATTACCGCTAAGACCCCGACGCAGGCGAACCGATCCGGTGCCGGGCGGCTGATTCGACGGCGGGGTTGGCACCCGGCCCTGAATCGCCGGGGTGAACGGTGACGGCGAGGCCCCCGGCGGGTTGACCGGCAACTCCGACGGGCGCTGGGGCACAAGGGATCGGCGGATGGCCGTTGTCGTTCCCTGGGTCGGCGGGATACCATTCACATCTGCAGGGAACAAACCGCTGGGCTTGCGGGAGTAGGACCCGGTCACCGGATCCCGGCGCAGGGTATTCCGCGGCTCCACGGCGGGATCCTCGGGCCCGCGAAGAGCTGCACCATCCGGACCGTAATACGCGGAAGGATCCGGGGTGCGGATCCGGCGAATGCCATCTGTGATCGGCACTTGCGGAGTCAAAGGCGCTGGCACGGGAAGAATCGGCTGCTTATGGGTCGGCGTCCGCTGGATCGCCGGATTGCGCACCGGAGTGCGGTTGGCCCGGGGCCGGGCCTCCAGGGCAGCACCGATATCCAGGGGGGCCGCCTGTTCCCGTTCATCCACTTTAGTCCGGGATAGTACCCCTTCACTGGGTTGGCCCAGCTCAGTGGCAGCCCGCCCCCGGAGGATCCGTCCAGTGCCGAAAAAGGTTTCGCCGCCATCGGTGCTGGTCCGCCCTGAGGTCAACTTGGAGAGCAGCGCGGCCACCGCGCTCTGGTCTGGTGGCTTGCTCAGGACCCCCAAGAGACCCATGGCGTTCCCTTCCGCCTGGACCCGTCCCAGCACGGACTGGTAACCCGTGACGTAAGCGGCGGGCACCCGATCACCCCGACGGCGAAGTTCCCGGAGAAGGCCTGGGCCATCCAGGATCGGCATATTGACGTCGAGAATCACCAGATGAAACGGATCCGGACCAGTTTGCTTGCGGGCAAGCAGGGAAAGGGCCTCCATACTGTTATCGAGGATTTCAACCCGATGGCGATCAGCCGTCAACAAATCCACCAAACCAAGGACGGTGTCCGGTCGGTCGTCGACGATCAGTATATGGAAGCCGTTTGCCATAGATCTCTTGCCGGGAATAGACTACCACACGTTTGACGATTCAGCCACCCCCAGTTGCCGTCGGCTTGTGCAGCCATTCATATGCAGTATGCAACCCTTAACAAATCAAGGACCTGCGATGCGCCTTCGGCTATTTCTGCTGATCGGGGCAGCCCTTGCACTGGGGTTGACAGGGTGGTTGACCCGGTGGGGTGGAGCTCCGTGGCTCGAAGAGCTTGCCGCGGTGTTCGCGCCAGAAGGCGTCCCTCCGGAAGAATTCGCCCGACTTCAGGATCAGGTCGCCCGCCTGGGGGCGGAAAATGTGCTCCTCCGGGGGCGCTTGGGCCAATACGACGGCATCAAAGGCGAAGGCCAGGTTCCACCGGAGCGGGTAGTGGTGGCCCGGGGCCGGATCATCAGCCGGAGCATCCGGGCCGGCCGGCGCTACGCCGAATTGGATATCGGTCGGGTGGACGGCATTGAACGGGGTATGCCGGTGGTCGATGGCTGGAGCCTGGCTGGGGTGGTGGCTGGCACCGATGACGGACGCTGTCTCATCCAATGGGTCAGTGACGGGGAAAGCCGGATCGCCGCCCGGGTCATCACCAGCGATGACGATGGCAAACCCAAACTCCTGTGTGAATGCATCTGCGCCGGCACCGGGCGCCGGGCTGAATTGCAACTGGAAGGCCTGGAGACCGGCAGCGGCATCGAGGTATCGCCGGGCATGCACATCGTGACGGCCGGGGGTGATGGCCGCCTGCCGCCAGGGCTGGTCCTGGGGTCCATCACCGCCGCCGGCCGGGCCGGGGGTGACCGCTGGCAGGTGGTGGTGCGACCCAGCCGGGATCCGGAATTGGCGGAATCCCTGTTGGTGCTCCGTCTCGCGAAGTAGCACCGGCTCCGCCTGATCCCCGATCGAAAATGTAACGCCGGTAGTCAGTTGCCGGATGGGTTACGACCCTAGCCTTCCCAGGCCATGACCCTAACCGTCCCG
>CANIXE010000230.1 GCA_947470885.1 Planctomycetota bacterium | reverse complement strand
GCCTGCCGATCATCACCGCCAACGCCTGCCAGGTCCTGGCCGCCGGCCTGGGCTCGGGGATGCTGGCCCGCCGGGCCTTGGAACTCACCGCCGATGCCTGCGGCAACCAAATCATGGGGAATCGGTTGCGGAATGCCGCCCTGGGGGTGGAGACCAACCGCCTCTCCGGCATCACCCCCGCCTTGGCAGAAGCCGGCGTGATGCCCCTGGTGATCGAACTATCCGCCGCCGGCGAGGCCAGCGGACAGCTGGAATCCACCTTGAACCGGGCGGCGGTGATGGCCTCTGAAGCGTTCTCATTCCGGGCCACCTGGACCGCCCGGGTGTTCACCGGCACGATCTACGTCCTGATCGTCATGATGACCGCCGCGACAATCATCGGCATGTACGCCAAAGTCATGGGCGGAGCCATGCAGGCCGCAGACTTGTAAGCCCCGAAAAACTGCCCCTCAAGTCCCGGGCCGGCCTGCCGATGCTGCCACCGGGACTCCCATGCACATCTCCGCCGCCTCCACCTCCGCCTGGACCCGCCAGACCTCCACCTTCCGGGGTGGTTTCGCGGGAAAGCCTGCCCCCACCCAGGCCCCGCCCCCGCCTTCCGGCAATCCCCTCCTGGCCGCGGCCAAGTCCGCCGCCAGCACCACGGGATCCTCGGAAACCCAGCAGGGCCAGCCGGATAAATCGGCGGAACAGGCCATCCTCGATACCGTTGAGCACCTGTTCGGGATTAAGATCGCCAGCGCCAGCCTGAAGATCAACGCCAGCCACAGCGAGGGTAGTGCCAGCTCGGTCCAGGCGGCGACCTCCCAGAACGCCCAGGGCAGCTCCACCGACTACCAGGCCGCCTACGCCGCCTACGAACAGACCACCCTGGGGGTCGCCGGCACGGTCACCACCACCGACGGTCAGCAGTTCGCCCTGACCCTGGACTATCAACAGCGCATCGACTACCAGGAACAGACCAGCTACCAGCAGGGCGGCGACAGCCAGGGCCCCAGCACCCCCGGCCCCAGCTTTGCCTGGGCCGGCCAGGGCTTCGGGGCCAAAAAGGATTCCGTCCTCCAAGCCCCGCCGCCCCCGGAACCGCCCCCCGCGGCCAACGGGATTTCGTGGATGACCAAGGCGATGAAGCACCTGAAAGAGATGCTCGCCCAGCAAGAATTGCAGCAGCAGGCCCAGGACCAGAAATCCCCGGTGAGTCTCACCGCTTAAGTCAGTTCCCCCGACAGGGCCGGGGCCTAACGTCCGCCATGGGGATCCTGCGATTTTCCGGCATTCTGTTCCTGGGTTGGGCCAATCTGCTGCCCGGGGCCGAGCTCACCGTGGACCTCCAGCTGGAGGGCAAACTCCCCGCCGTGGGCCTCATCTGGGTCGACGGTCCCCCAGCCCCGGTCCAGGATCTCCACCTCACCCAGAAAAACCGGACGTTTATCCCCGGGCTGGTGGTCGGTCCCCAGGGTTCGACGGTGATCGTCGACAACGCCGACAACCAGACTCACAACGTGTTCACCACCGACGCCGGCCTGGACGTGGACCTGGGCCTCGCCCCGCCTCAACAGAGCGTCCGCCAGCAGATTACCTGGGGCGAGGGCACCTTTGTCCGCTTCGGCTGCAAGATCCACCCGGACATGCAGCTATGGATCGGCAGCGTGGCCTCACGCCTGCGGGCGGAGGTGGCCTGGGATGCCGCCCGTCATCGTGGAACGGCGGTACTCGCCGGGATCACCGCCCCGGCCGTTGTCCATGTCTGGCTGCCCCGCTATGAACCACTGACGTTGACATTGCAGGAAGCCGCCCTGTCGGGGGATCTGGTGCTGCGGGGCAATAAACGAGGGACGGCGACGGTCGGATGGAAATGATGAATGCTCGAATGCTCGAATGCTCGAATGACCCGATGAACGCAGAACGCCGAACCGTGCCGGTTCGGCGTTCTGCGTTCATCGGGCGGTGAAGAAAAACCTCAGGCCATGCACTCACCGCTGCCCAGTTCGGCCATCGACGCCGAGAATAGCTGGTCGCTGCCCAGGTCGCAGAGGTCCGCCTCGGACAGTTCACCTTCCTGATAGGCGGTGATGGGGGCGATCCGCTCCTTCAGCTTCGCCCGGGCGGCGCTGGCAGCGGCCTTTTCAAGACCAGCGCCGGCTTCCCGGCGCAGCCATTGGGCGAGGTTTTCCCCGCCCTGGCGCTCCGCCAGGTACCAGCCCGCCAGGGCCTTCACCACCGTCGAGATCTTCCGGGCGGGCACCCGGGCGATCATCGAAGCGTGATGGACCTGGGAACCTTCATCGCCGCCGCCCACCAACAGGACGTAGTGGGGCACCAGCTTGTCGCCGATCTTCGCCGCTGCGCCATGGAAGCCGATGGAGCCGATGTGGTGCTGACCGCAGCTGTTGGGGCAGCCGCTGATGTTGATGTGGGCATTCTGCAGGCCCGGATCCAAGGGCAGGTCCGCGAGGGAGGATTCCAGCTCCTTGCCCAGGTTCTTGGACAGGGTCAGACCCAGCTGGCAAGTGCTGGCCCCCGGGCAGCTGACAACATCGACGATGCCATGGGCCCGGCGGCTGTAGCCCAGCTTTTCCAGCTCGGGGAACAGAGCTGCCAGGTCGCCGATCTGCACTCGGCGGAACACCAGGTTCTGGTCATTGGTGGAGCGGACATCGCCGGCGCTGAACCGTTCGGCCAGATCCGCCAACTTGCGCATCTCCTGGGCGTTGATGTCGCCCCGGCGGATGCACACGCTAACCACCGCGAAGCCCGCCTCACGATGGCTCTTCACGTTCCAGGTCCGCCATTCCTGCTCGGCGGTGGAACCCGTCACCGGAATGGGCGTGGGGTTTGCCGCGGGCAGGGCATCCGGCAACGCTGCGCCCTTGGTGCCGGCCTTCAGGGCCTCGGCCAGCTGCTCCTCGATGATGGCCCGGAAGCCCTCATCGCCCTTCTGACGGAGGACGAACTTCAGGCGGGCCTTGGCCCGGTTCTGCCGGTCACCGTACTTGTGGTGGACCCGGACCGCCGCTTCGATCAGCGGCAGCAGGTCGGCCTTTTCGCAGAATTCCCGGATCAAGATCGGCGCCTGGGGGCTGGAACCCAGGGCGCCGGCCACCACCACTCGGAAACCCTGCTTGCCATCCTTGATCACCGGGGTGATCCCGACGTCCTGGATGTTGGTCTGTTGGAGGGGATCCGCATCCACGGTGCCGAAGCTGATCTTGAACTTCCGGGGCAGACTGGCGCTCAACGGCCCGCGGAGGAAGTGCTGGAAGCACTGCTCGGCGTAGGGGTCGACGTTGAACAGTTCATCCGCCCGGGTGCCCGCCAGGGGGCTGCCGCACACCGCGCGCACCGCGTTGCCGCAGGCTTCCCGGGTGGTCAGGCCGCATTCCTCAAGCTCCCGCAGGAGCGCGGGGGTGCTGTCCAGGGGCACATAGTGGTACTGGATGGCCTGGCGGGTGGTGATGTGGCTGATGCCGTTGGCGTACTTTTCCGAGGTGTCCGCCAGGGCGCGCATCTGGGCCGGGGTCACGACGCCGTACTTCAGCTTGATCCGCACCATCTGGACTTCACCCGGCTGGCGCTGGCCATAAACGCCATGAACCAGGCGGAAGGGCCGGAACACCTTGTCCGCATCAATCGCCCCGGCATGGAGCAGATCGATGGTGTTCTTATAATGGGCCAGTTCCTTCTCGACGATCTCAGGCAGTACGACGCTCATGGCAGATTCCTTTGGGCCGGCAATTTCCCGACCGCCCACCCAGCGGCAAGAATGAAACCCCGATGCTCGGCCATGTCCCCCGGGCATGGCTCACGAACGAAAGCCCACCGCACAATCTGCGACACCGACGCGCAGGAAACCTCCTGGTGCTGGACTTGTCATCGGCCCGTTTCGGTCATCCTCCGCCCTCCACCGTTATATCCGTTCACCTCCCGCCCTGGATGCTGCCATGAGTTCCGCCCCGACGATCCTCTACACCAAGACCGACGAAGCCCCCCTCCTGGCGACCTATTCGCTGCTACCGGTGATCCAGGCCTTCGCCAAGAACGCCGGCATCGAAGTGGGCCTCAAGGACATCAGCCTGGCCGGGCGCATCCTCGCCATCTTCAAGAAGGGTCCTGACCATTTGGCGGAATTGGGCGCTCTGTGCCTCAAGCCCGAGGCCAACATCATCAAGCTGCCCAACATCAGCGCCTCCGTGGGCCAGTTGATGCTGTGCATCAAGGAGCTACAGTCCAAGGGCTACGCGGTGCCTGACTATCCCGAGGCCCCCAAGACCGAGGAAGAAAAGGCCATCCGCACCCGCTATGCACGGTGCATCGGTTCTGCCGTCAACCCGGTGTTGCGCGAAGGAAACTCCGACCGCCGCGCCCCGCGTGCCGTCAAGGAATACGCGCGCAAGAACCCGCACAGCATGGCCGAGTGGAGCCAGGCTTCTCGCTCGCACGTCTCGCACATGCACTCCGGCGACTTCTACCACGG
>CANIXE010000229.1 GCA_947470885.1 Planctomycetota bacterium | reverse complement strand
TTTACCCGTTCCCTGGGGGGCCTGGAAACCGGTATTCCGGGAATCCCCACAGCCCAGCAGGCCAAGGGCGAGAAGCACAGCGGGAACGGCGACGGGCAGACGGGGAATCACCGGAAATTCTCCAGGGGCAGGGTATCAGCGAACCGCTCTCCGCGGGCCGCCTCATAGGTGGCCAGGCGATGGACCCAGCCGAGTTCATCCGTCAGACCGAGGTCCAAGCGGAACAGATAGGGCCGACCGGCCCGGCGACGGCGCAGGTCCTCCGCGCAGTTCACCCAGCTGCCGGCGTACAGCGTCCGCACCGCGCTGATCAGGCCGCGGACTTGACCATCCAGGCGGCCATACACCACATCTGGAGGCAGGGCGGAATCAAGCTGGGGCGGATGCTGAGCCATGGCGCTCAAGGCTTCTTCTGGAAATCCGGCAGGCGGTCGGGCTTTGCGGCCCGGGCCGCCTCGTAGCTGGCCCAGAATTCCGCCTCGATGTCCTTGTTGATGCCTTCACCAGTGTCGTTCACCACGTTATTCAGGACATAACGGGAATAGGCGATGGCGCGACGCTTGTCATTACGTTGGAAGGTGGCTAGCCACTCCCAGCCGGCGCGCTCTAGCTTGAACGTATCCTGGTCGCGGAAGTACTCATCACCCGGACGGTCGTAGTGGACGATGTAGGTCCTCCGGTAAAACCGGGTGTTGAGGTAGTTTTCGACCTTGCCCTTCTCGGTTTCCGGCCAGCGGATGCGGAACTTGTTCGACAGGCCGCGGAACTCGAAGGTCAGCTTGCGACCGACCTCGGGCAAGTTGGCGAACAGGACCACGCCGAAGACCTCGCCCACCGCCCAACCTTCCTCGCTGCGCGCCGTGGGATCGTAGGGCGGCAATTGACGGCTGCGGATTTCATCAGTGGTCAAGAGCTTGCGACCCATCGCCTCCTCAACTCGGTCGCGAACATAGTCGGACACCGAGTTCTGGCTGGGCTGGCCCAGATCGGGGAAATTGAAGGTTTCCTGGGGACCACTACCGGGGATCTCATCCAGGAGGCGCAGGCGGGTGCCGTATTCATTGGTGGCCTGGACGCTGATATCGATCTTGCGGGTTGCAGAATGGGCGTCCTGGCGCTCGATGATCACCGCGTCCTTGCCCTCAACCCCCTCGATCCGCAGGCCGGAACCGTGCTCCGAGCTGATCTTGGCCTGGTCATATTCCTTGGCCACGGTGGCCAGAACTTGTTGGTAACCCTTAGCCTGGGAGATCAGCGTGGTGCCGTTGCTGGCAATCTGATTACGCAGACGGAACACCAAGTAATGGATCGACTTGGTGACTCCCATGCGATCCTTGACCACGATCCGGTCCAGGGTCACAGGCTCGCAATTGAATTCATACAGGTCCAGATCCCGCGTGCTGAGCATGGCTTCCAGCTCGGCTTTCTGGGCGGCATACTCACTGGTGGCCTGGAGGGCATCCTCCGCACTGGCGTGGTGAGCCAGGGTCAAGCCCAGGAGGCCCAGGATGGCGGGGACGACGCGCAGTAACGGGGAGGCGGGGACCGGCATGGGCACTCCAGCGACAGACGACGGCCCGACGCGGGCCAGCAAGGACCGGTGAGGATGGAAGGCCAGGGGGGCGCAACAAGACGACCCCCCCGCGGGCGGGGGGCAGTGCGTCAGACGGGCTCAGACCCTCACTTGGCGGGAACGGGAGCCGGCGGGGCCACAGGCTCCCGGCGGGCACGGACGATGCCGCCAACCCAGCGGATGTCGGTGGTCTTGGCATCCACCAATCGAGCGTCGATGGTGAACTCCCGGGCGCGCAGGCCGACCACCGCCGTCAGGGTTGCATCCGCATCGGCCGCTGCGCCCAGACGCAGACGGGGATGGACCCCCACTGTATCGGCCAGGGCCTTGCCCAGGTTGGCGACGGGAACGTGGTCCGCGCTGCGATCCTCCACCCCACCCACCGCCAGGATCGGCGGCCGGCCATTGGTCTGGGTGAACTCCACAACCCAGCGGCCATCCGCCAGGGCGCCCACCACCTCGTTGGCGGTGGCGGTGCTGTCATCGGACTGCCAGCCGCTCACCGGAGCCGCAGGGGCCACCGGGGCCGGCGGCGGGGCCTGACGCCGGCAAGCGGGAAGCAGGCCGAGGCCGGCGGTGGCGAGAACGACGAGCAAAGCGGTGTGGACGGAGCGCATGGCGGCGGATGATGGTAACGAGCCGAAGGGTGCAACCCCACGGGCGGACCACGCCTGCGGGGCCGTTCAACCGTTTTCATTCCGCGGCCTTGGCCGTTGCGACTCGGTCAAGACAACCACAAAGCCTTCAACGGTAACCCGCCCGTCCGGTAGAATTACTTCTATGCCTCGCTTCGTCATCCTTCTGATCCTGGGCGCTGCCACCGCCTTGGCCGCCGAATCGGCGACCAAGCCCATGTCCCTGGCGGATTGCCGGGCCGAAGTCTTCCGCGCCAACCGGGATTTCCGCACCGTCCGCCTGGCCCTGGAACGGGCCCGCTGGGCCAAGGAAGGGGCCGCCACCGAGGTCTTCGCCCCGGTCCTCACCACCAACTATACAGCCTACAGCGGCGACGGCGACCGGGGCACCGCCAAAGCGGCCCTCACCGCCAAGACCCTGGGGTTCGAGGTCACCCCCTACGTCCAACTCGGCCTGGCCCCGGATGGTCGGACCCAGCCCGCGGGCACCACCGCCGCCCAGGCCAGCACCGCCGTGGGCGTCACCCTCAGCCGCAAGCTGTTCGCCATCAGCGAACACCTGAAGCAGCGCCTGCCCCTGACCCGGGCCGACCGAGACCTGTTCCTGGCGGCCAATCAGCTGGTCCTCCAGGCCCGGGCCCTGGAGCTGCGGATCAGCCAAGCGTTCCTGGCCGTCCAGCGTTCCGCCGCCCGCCTGGCAGTGCGGGAACGCCGGGTAATCGATGCGAAGGAGTTTCTGACCACCGTCAAAGGTCGGGTCGAGCACGGCTTGGCCGCACCCCTGGATGCCCTGAACGCGGAAATCGGCCTGAACCAGGCCGAGGCCGACCGTCTGGACGAACAGGCGGTGCTCCTGGATGCCCGGCAGGATCTGAACAACCAGATGGGCCGCCCCCCGGCGGCGACCCTGGACATCACCCCGGAGCCCCTGGATCCCCCGGCGGAACCGCCCGTGGACTCCGATGTCGGCCGGGTTCTTGCCGGCAACGAGGATCTGGGCAGCCAGGGTCGCAGCCTGGAAGTCCTGGAAGTGGAATTGAAGGTCGCCCGGGATCGCCTCGCCCCGGATGTCACCGCCGCCGCCACCCTGGAATCCCGGGCCACCGGCCCCAGTTATGGCAGTGCCCAGGACGCCTATGACGAGGTCGCCCTGCTGTCGGTGACCTGGACCCTGCCCCTGGACGGCTGGCAGGCGGAACGCTCGGCGATCCACCAGTTGGAAACCCAATTGCAGACCGCGGGCATCCGTCTGGCTCAGTCCAAGGCCGATCTTGAGGCCAAGCTACGGAGTGCTGCCCGGAGCATCGACCGTCTGCGGACCGGGGTGACCCTGGCCGAGCAACGCCTCGCCGCGGAACGCGCCCGGCTGACCGCGACCCTGGCCCGCTACGACGCCGGGGCCGTGGACAACCTGGAGGTGACCCGGGCGAAACAGGCGGTGGACACCGCTGAAATCAGCCTGGTGGAGACCCGGATCAGCCTGGTTCTCGCCGGCGCCGGCTACACCGCCCAGCTGCCGCTGCGGCCCACGGCCCTTGCCGAGGGCTCCGCCGCCAAGGACCCGGACCAGGGGCGGTGACGGCCATGGGCCTGCGTTGCGCCTCGCTGCTCGTCCTCGCCGGCCTCGCTGCCGGCTGGGCCGTGGAACCCACCCCTTCGCCCCCGTCGGGGCGGGTGGTGGCCGCCAAACCGGTGGACGGTGAATTGGCGATTGCCGTTGAGGGGATGATCGACAACGCCGCCCCCGTGGCCCACCATCCGGTCATTCCCTGGATCCCCCTGGTGGAAGTCACCCCCGATGGGGCCTCGGTGGCCACCGGTGACAACCTGGCGACCTTCGACACCAAGATGATTCGCCAGTGGATCGGCGAGCAGCGTCGGCAGCTGGCCCAGTTGGCCGCGGAACGGGCGGTGGTCCGTCAACAGGCCAAGGTGTGGCGCAGCGAGCTGGTGGAACGACGTCGGGAACTTGCCGCGGCCGTCGCCTTGAACCGGGCGAAGTTGGCCAGCCGGCAGGCCGATGATGCCGTGGCCGAAACCGCCGCCCGGCGCCAAGCCGAACTGACGGCCGCCGAATCCAGCCGCCTGGCCGATCGGGTCGCTGCTGCGGAAAGCCTCCTTGCCGCCGGCCAGTTGGGCCTGCCCGCCGTCGAATTGGCCCGGGCCGCCGCCGCCACCGCCACCGCCCGGGCGGAATCCGCCCGCCGGGAAATGAATGCCTGGGATCAACAAACCGCCCGGGCCGCCGCCGCCGCCCTCGCCCGGCAGGTGACCGACGCCGAGGTCGCCCTCGCCCGGGACGGTGATGGCCCGGATTCCCGACAGGC
>CANIXE010000228.1 GCA_947470885.1 Planctomycetota bacterium | reverse complement strand
AGAATGCTCGAATGGAGAATGCTCGAATGGAGAATGCTCGAATGGAGAATGCTCGAATGGAGAATGCTCGAATGGAGAATGCTCGAATGCACAGTCACTGAAAACACTGAGTTGGATCGTATTGTCGGGTAAATTCCACCCAATCCTCCTCAGTATACCTTGTTCACCGTTGCGAGCATTCGAGCATTCGAGCATTCGAGCATTCGAGCATTCGAGCATTCGAGCATTCGAGCATTCGAGCATTCGAGCATTCGAGCATTCGAGCATTCGAGCATTCACCTCCGCATCCGCAGCCAGAACTTCCGTTCGTCCTTGACCACCTGCAAGGTGATCTCCCGGCGTTTGGCCAGAACCTTCACTATGTCCAGGTCCTTCAGGATACCCACCGATCGTTCTGCCACGATCCGGTCACCGGGCTTCAATTCCGCCTGGGCGGCGAGACCCTCGGGATCGATGCTGGAAACCACGAGACCCTGCTGACCATCGTTTGCCAAGCGCATCCCGAATCCCTTCAATTCCACGCTTTCGGCCTCCAAGGCAGCCGTCATTTTCTTCTGCACTTCGGTCAGACCGATCAGGGTGACCTTTCGTTCTGCATCCTTGCCCCCCCGCCAGATCCGGATCGCCACTTCTTGACCAATCCGACAGGCCGCCAGGCGGGAACGGAACTGCATCTGGTTGGCCACTTTCACCCCGCCCACGGCCAAGATCACGTCCCCAGCCTGCAAACCACCGGACTCGGCCGGGGTGCCGGGCAGGACATGGACCAGACGCACGGAGGTGGTGGCGGGCAAGCCCAGCTTGGCCGAAGCCTCGCCGTTAAGTTCATCCATTTCCACACCGATGCCCGGCCACTGGACCCGGCCATGGGCGATCAGGTCATCCACCACCCGATGCACCAGATTGCTGGGAATGGCGAACCCCAGACCCATGCTGCCGCCGCTGCGGGACATGATACTTGAATTGACGCCGACAATCTGCCCAGCCAAGGACACCAGGGGACCGCCGCTATTTCCAGGGTTGATCGCCGCGTCGGTCTGGATGAAGGATTCCAGACCATGGACTGGCTTGTAAATGCCAGTCGAACGATCCGTGGCGCTGACGATACCGGTGCTGGCACTGTAGCCGACCCCCAGGGGGTACCCCAGGGCCACGACCCAATCGCCCACGTGCACCTGATCGCTGTTGCCCCATTCCACCGCCGGCAAATGGGGCAGGGCGACTTTCAGCACCGCCAGGTCGGTATCCACGCTGTAGCCGACGTAATCCGCATCCACCATCCGCCCGTCATTCAATTCCACGGAAATCCGGTCATAAAGCACTTCCCTGCCATTGCGGTCTTTTTCAAAGCGCTGCCGTTCATCGACTTTCAGCACCACGTGGGCATTGGTCACCAGGTAGCTGTTCTTGTCGTCGCTGGCGACGATGAAGCCCGAGCCCTCGCCAACTTCCTGTTCGTCCACGGCCCGCCAGACGATCCCCCCCAGGGCGGAACGCTCCGGGGCGTACTGCTGCTCCCGGGTGTGGATGGCCACCACACTGGGGGCCACCGCCTCATGGACCAGATTGAAGGCCCTGGACAGACGATTGAGTTCGCCGCCCATGGATTTCAGCTCGGCCTTGGCCCGTTCCCGGGCGTCGTCCGCGGCATGGACGGGCGGCGCCGCTAGAGGAGCGATCAGGCACAACAGACCAAGGAGGCAGGAGGAGATGGGTCTCATGGTACTTCCTGGGACGCGGCCCACGGCCAAACCTGTCAAGGACGACCCGCCAGTCCACTCCCTGCTAAAAATACGCTCGACGACCGACAACCGGACGACCGGACGACCGGACCTCGCCAACGAGACCGCCCCTTGAGCCCCGGGTGAAGCGTGAAAACTCCCCGCCCTGGGACGACTGGCGCTAGGTCGGGGCAACCCGATCCACGCGGAATCCACCGCGAGGAAGTCCCTCAGCCACAAGCTGCTCTGCCGCGCGCCTGGGCGTTCACCCCCTGCTGGAGTCGACCCCATGTCCACCGCCCCCGCGTACCGCCACACCTTCCCCCGCACTCTCCGGGACGCCGATCCCGAGCTGGCCGGCATCATCAGCGCCGAAAGCAGCCGCCAGCAGCACACCATCGAACTGATCGCCTCGGAGAACATCGTCTCCACCGCCGTCCTGGAAGCCCAGGGCTCGTGGCTGACCAACAAGTACGCCGAAGGCTACCCCGGCAAACGCTACTACGGCGGCTGTGAAGAAGTGGACAAGGCCGAGGAACTGGCGATCCGCCGGGCCCAGCAGCTCTTCAAGACCGACTACGCGGTGAACGTCCAGCCCCACTCGGGTTCCCAGGCCAACATGGCGGTGTACCTGGCCGCCGGCCTGCAAAAGGGCGACAAGGTCCTGGGCATGAGCCTGGACCACGGCGGCCACCTGACCCACGGCTACAAGCTGAACTTCAGCGGCCTGGACTACACCATCCAGTCCTACGGCGTGGACAAGAACACCCTGGTCATCGACTACGACGAAGTCGCGCGCATCGCCCGGGAATTCCAGCCCAAAATGATCATCGCCGGGGCTTCCAACTATTCCCGGACCCTGGATTTCGCCCGCTTTGCCGCCATCGCCAAGGAAGTCGGCGCGATCCTGTTCGTGGACATGGCCCACATCGCCGGTCTGGTCGCCGCCGGCCTGCACCCGTCCCCCTTCGGCCATGCGGACTTCGTGTCCACCACCACCCACAAAACCCTCCGCGGGCCCCGGGGCGGCATGGTGTTCACCCGCAGCCCGGAACACACCAAGAAGCTGAACACCCGGGTGTTTCCGGGCATCCAGGGCGGTCCTCTGATGCACGTCATCGCCGCCAAGGCCGTGGCCTTTGGCGAAGCCCTCCGCCCGGAATTCGCCGAATACCAGGCCCGGGTGAAAGCCAGTGCCCACGCCATGGCCGAAGAATTCAAGCGCCTGGGCTGGTCGGTGGTCAGCAACGGCACCGACAACCACCTGTTCTCCCTCAACGTGATGTCCTTCGGGATCAACGGCAAGCAGGCGGAGGACCTCCTCCACACCGTCGGCGTCACCGTGAACAAGAACCTGATCCCCTTCGACACCCAGCCCGCCCAGTCGGGCAGCGGCATCCGCATCGGCACCCCGGCGATTTGTTCCCGCGGATTCGGCCCGGTGGAGGCCGTCCAGGTGGCCAACATCATCGACAAGGCCCTCAAGAGCAAAGGCGATCCGGCCATCGTTGCCGCGGTCAAGGCCGAGGCCCGGGCCCTCACCGACCAGTTCCCGATCTACCGCTGAACCTCCCCCGCTGAAGCCCTCCAACTACCGAGTCCCCATGCGCCGACTGCTGCTGCTCTCCATCCTCTCCGCACCCCTGTGGGCCGAGATGATGGACCCCATCAATGATCTGCGCCTGGGCCCGGCGATTGTGATGGGCCCCTCCATCAAAGAGTCCATCACCACCGCCGCCGGGGCCAAGGCCAGTTACGACTGGAAAAATACCGGCGACATTGCCCTGCGCTACGAAGCCGGTTATTGGCAGGGCATGAGCCGGGAAGGCCGCTCCCGCAGCGGCTTCATCTGGTCCGTCGGGGCCAGCTACCTGGCCATGGACGTCACCCCCCAGTCCTACGAAACCGGCGGGGTGACCACCCCGAATGTGCGCCGGGACCTGGCCCTGAACCTCAAGGAATACGGCGTAGTCCTGGGGGCCGGCTGGGCCACCCAGCCCTCCCCGGGCAGCCTGGGGGACTGGAATTGGGAAATCATCCCCGTGGTCCGGGGCGGCCTGCTGACCATCGACACCGTCACCCCCGGGGCCAACCCCGAGATCGCCAACGGCAGCGCCCCGTTCTGGGAAGCCGGCCTCACCGGCGGCGTCGTCCTCTCCGATAAAAACTGGCTGATCGGCCTCTGCGCCGGCTGGCTCTATGGCACCTCCGAGGTCAAGGTCGACCTCCCCAACGGCGACAAAAGCGAACTCACCGTCACCCGGAATGGTCCGGAAGCGTCTCTCCAGGTCGGTATCCGGTTCTGAAAGTCAATATTATGCGCTATGCGATCCTTGCCCTCCTCCTTACGGTTTCGGGATGGGGGGCGGAGCCGGTATTTCTGAGCAGCAGCCCCAGCAAAATGCCCGGTTCCGGCGGCGACTTGGTGTTGACCTATAATACCGCGCTGACCAGCCTGATTCCGTCGAAAATCCTGGTTTCCGGAGCCACTCGAGGAACGCCGACCATCGGTACCGGCATTAATGCCAATACTCTAAACATACCGCTCTCTGCGCTCACGGCCGATGTCCTGGTAACCGTGGACATCGGCGCGATCGCAGATGCGGCGAGCAACACAGCTACCACCATCAGCAAACCGGTGACGGTGACACGGGACATTACCCCGCCTTCGGTGACCATCACCACTGTGGGTTCGGTGATCAACACGACTACGGGTGCATTCACCATAACCCTGGATGAACCGGCCACCATCGATCCCATCAAGTTTACCATCGCTGGCGCGACCATAGGGACCCCAACCGGAAGCGGCGCGAATTGGACGGTGAATTTCACCGGGGCGAACAAAGATATTGTTCT
>CANIXE010000227.1 GCA_947470885.1 Planctomycetota bacterium | reverse complement strand
GGAGCGCCGGCCGCCTGGCCGGCTCGGAAAGACCCGCTCGTCCCGGCGACGTGGGCTGGAATGATGATGGCCAAACCGAGCCGGCCAGGCGGCCGGCGCTCCCGGCCTCGCACACGGCCTCGCTCCCGGGGAGCCTCGCCCAATCATCCCTTCACCGGTTCCGCCAGCAGATCATAGCCCTTGGCTCCGGTGATCTTCACCGTCAGCCAGTCGCCCACGGCGGCGGTTTCGCTTTCCAGCACGGTGACGCTGTCCACTTCGTGGGCCTGGCCGAAGTGGCGGCAGGCAAACACTCCGAAATCCCGTTGGGCATCCACCAGGACCTTTTGTTCGGTGCCGATCCAGCGCTTCAGCTTGGCCTTGTGCAGGCGCTTCTGCTGGAGCATGAACCGGTGGTGGCGTTCGTCGATGACCTCCGCGGGGACCTTGTTGGGCATCTTCGCGCCGGTGGTGCCTTCTTCGTCGCTGTACTTGAAGCAGCCGACGCTGTCGAGCTTCTGCTCCTTCACGAAATCCAGGAGTTCGGCGAAGTCCTCTTCCCGCTCCCCGGGGAAGCCGACGATGAACGTGGAGCGCAGGACCACGTCGGGCATGGCGGCACGGATCTTGTCCAGGCGGTCGGTGATCTGGGCCCGGGTGGTGCGCCGGCCCATCTGGGCCAGGGTCCGGTCGCTGCCGTGCTGGATGGGCATGTCCACGTAGCGGGCGACGTTGGGGGTCTCCGCCATGGCGGCGATCAGCTCGTCGGTGAAGTCGTTGGGGTAGCAGTAGTGCAGGCGGATCCAGGCGTCCGGGGCGGCGGCGGCGACCTCCCGGATCAGGCTGGGCAGCAGCTTTTCGCCGTACAGGTCCTGGCCGTAGTAGTCCAGGTGCTGGGAGATCAGGTTGATCTCCTTCACGCCCTTGCCGGCGTATTTCCGGGTCTGCTCGATCAGGTCCTCCTTCGGTCGGGACTTGTGCTTGCCCCGGAACAGGGGGATGGCGCAGAAGTTGCAGGTGTTGTCGCAGCCTTCAGCGATCTTCAGGTAAGCGAAATGGGGCGGGGTCAGCTGGCTGCGCTGGTCGTGGCGCAGGCGGTGGGTGCGGACGTCCGGGAAGTGCTTCTTCACCACCGCCGGGAAGCGGTCGTAGTCCTTGAAGGTCACCCACTGGTCGACTTCGGGCATGCCCTCCTGGAGCTCCGCCAGGTAGCGCTCGGTGAGGCAGCCGGCGACGAACAGCTTGGCGCCCTCCTTCCGGCCGTCGGCAGCCTTCAGGATGTGCTCGATGCTTTCCTGCTTGGCGGCCTCGATGAAGCCGCAGGTGTTGATCAGCACCAGATCGGCCTGGGCCAATTCCTTGGTCAGGCTGAAATCCACCGACTTGAGGGCGGTGATCAGGTCTTCGCTGTCGGCAAGATTCTTGGAGCAGCCCAGACTGATCAGGGCGGCGTGGCGGGCAGGCATGGGGGCACTCGGGGTTGGCGCGGCATTGAATCCCATTCTCAAGGGAGTCCATCGGTGTTTCCCGGGGGTTTCCCGAAAAAATCCCACCATTGCCTCGGTGCGGTGCCTTGACGATCCGGAGAGTCGCCCCATGACTTGTGCAACCCCTGGAGAATGCGGTGAAGAAGGACGTCCCTGGTCTGGAGCTGCGCCTGGCGACCCCCGCGGACGCCGATCTCCTCAACGAGATGATCGGGGCCTTCGCCGCCTACGAGCGCCTGCCCAATCAGTCCACCGCCGAATCCGTACGTAACGAACTGTCCCGCAGCGATCGGGTCATCGAAGTCATTCTTGCTTTCCAGGACGGAGTGCCCGCCGGGTTCGCGGTGTTCTTCCCCACCTATTCCACGTTCGTCGCCCGTCGGGGCCTGTACCTTGAGGACGTTTACGTCAAAGAGGAGTTCCGGAATCGGAGCATCGGCACCCACCTGATGAAGGCCATCGCCCGGATCGCCCGGGAACGGGACTACGGCCGGGTGGAATTCACCGTGCTGCTGTGGAACACCGTGGCCATCGAGTTCTTCGAGACCCTGGGGGCCATGCCCAACAGCGCCTGGACCACCTACCGCCTGAGCGGGGAATGGCTGCGCAAGCTGGCCGAGGACTGAGCCGGGCCGCCGCCGATGCCCCTGCTCCGCTGGGCTGATCGCCTCGCCGCCCGCCACGACGACCTGGCCCGGACCATCACCCGGGCCACCGGTAAGCCCCTCCTGCTGTCCCGGATCGAGGTCGACCGGGCGATCAACCTCCTCCGCGCCACCCACACCCACGCCCAGACCTTCCTGGCCCCCCGGGACGTCGACCTGGGCCAGGGGTCCCGGGCCACCATCCACCGGGTGCCCATCGGCCCGGTGCTGGCCATCAGCCCCTTCAACTTCCCCCTGATGCTGGCCCTGCACAAGCTGGCCCCGGCCATCGCGGCGGGTTGTCCAGCGACGTGGAAACCCAGCCCCAAGGCCCCGGGGGTGGCAGAGCTGGCCCTGGAACTGCTGGATGGTGCCGGGGTTGAGCTCGTCCACTGGGACAATGACGAAACCCTGCGCCGGGCCGCCGATCCCGCCTGGGGGTTGGTCAGCTTCACCGGTTCGGTGGCGGTGGGGAACCTCCTCAAGACCGCCTGCCCCAGCCGGCTGATCCTGGAACTCGGGGGCAATGCCGCGGTGGTCCTCCACCAGGTGGCGGAGGTCCTGGCCATGGCCCGCACGGTGGCCACCGGGGCCTGTACCAACGCCGGCCAGGCCTGCATCAGCGTCCAGCGGATCTTCCTGCCGGCGGACCGGCCGGACTGGCAGTCAGCCCTGGTGGCGGCCTTCTGCGCCGTCCCCACCGGCGATCCCTGGGATCCCACGACCATCTGCGGCCCGGTGATCGACGCCCCGGCCAAGGCCCGGATCACCGCCCTGCTGGAGGGCTACCAGGCCCGGGGTGGGCGGATCCTCTGCGGTGGCACCTGGGACGGTCTGGTGCTGGCCCCGACCCTGGTGGCGGGCCTGCCCGCGGTTGATCCCGGGATTTGCGCCCAGGAGGTTTTCGCCCCCATCGCCACGTTGCATCCCTACACCGATTTGGGTACCGCCCTGGCGGAGGTGGACGCCACGCCCTTCGGACTCCAGGCCGGCCTGTACACCCAGGATCCGGCGGTGGTGGACCGGGCCTTTGCTCGCCTGCAAGTCGGCGGCCTGGTGATCAACGACGTGCCCACCCGCCGGGATGATCGCCTGCCCTACGGCGGCTTCCGGGACAGCGGCACCGGCCGGGAAGGGGCGTGGTGTTCTGTGGAGGACTACACGACCACCAAGGTGCTGTACTGCCCGTGACGGGTGGATCCCTGGGAGTCTTTTGGTGTCTTGCCCTGCGGGCACCTTGATCGTACACGAATTTGTAGACAATCGAGACATGAAGCGCACCGATCTGGTGGCCCAGCCCCGCGCCCTGGGGTGGCAACATCTCCGGCAGGGGGGATCCCATGAGGTCTGGGCCAATGCGTCGGGCAAAGTCCAGGAAGCGATCCCCCGCCATCGGGAGATCAACGAACTTCTGGCGCGAAAGATCCTGAAAACGGCCAAGGGAAACCCATGAACATCTCCGGTACGATCATCAAGGACGGCAAGCATTACCTGGCGTCCATCCCTGCGCTGGATGCCCTGACCCAGGGCACCAGCAAGACGAACGCCATGGCCATGGCCGTGGCCTGGGTCCGGGACATCCTGGACCGCCCCGATCTGCCCCTGGTGGCCACGGCCACCCAGGATGGGTTTCGCCTGACCACCACCGAACCGGCCCCCATCATCGCCCTGATGCTCCGCCGCCAGCGGGCCGCCGCTGGGCTCAGTCTGGCCGACGTTGCCGCCCGCCTGGGATCCACCTCGCGCAACACCTACGCCCGGTACGAGCAAGGCCGCAGTGTTCCCACCATCGACCAGTTGGATCGTTTGCTGGCCTCGGTGAATCCAGACCGGGGCGGTGTGGCTTTGACCTGCTGAACGTCCATTTCATTCGCTTTCTCCCACGGGTGGTGGAAGCAAAGGCCAAGGCCGCAGGCATCTGTTGCATCAGGACATTTTACCAGGGTTTAGGTTGACCATGAAATTCACCAAAATGCACGGTTGTGGCAACGACTACGTCTACATCGACGCCTTCCGGGAAGCCCTGCCGGCGGATCTGCCGGCCCTGGCCCGCCAGGTGTCCCACCGCAATTTCGGCATCGGCGGCGATGGGATGATCCTCGTCGCCCCGCCCACGGTGGCCGGGGCCCAGGCCCGGATGCTGATGTACAACGCCGACGGCAGCATGTCGGAGATGTGCGGCAATGGGGTGCGCTGCGTGGCCAAGCTGGCCCATGACCATGGTCATGTGGCCGGTTCCACCGTCCGGGTGGAAACCGGTGCCGGGGTGCTGCCCATCGACCTGCAATTCAGCGCCGGCCAGGTGGTGGGGGCCTGCGTGGACATGGGCCGGCCTCGCCTGGAACCGGCGTTGGTGCCGGTGGTCCACCCCGGGCCTGGCCCGCGTCTGGAACTCCATCTGGAAGCCGCCGGTGGAACCCATCGCCTGCTGGCGGTGGGCATGGGCAATCCCCACGCGGTGTGCTTTGTTTCGGAT
>CANIXE010000226.1 GCA_947470885.1 Planctomycetota bacterium | reverse complement strand
GAGACGCGGAGAACACCGTTCTTTAGCGCTGAACCAACGTCATCGACGGATCACCCACCTGGTGAACATTGATTTCTGGTTCAACCTCTTGTCTTCTCCGCGCCTCCGCGTCTCCGCGTGAATCCATCGCCGGATTTAGGCTTAAAGCACGCGTGATTTCCGCTTAGCCACCACACGGATGACTAACTCCTGTGGCTGAGTCGTCCCAAATTTATTCCACTGAGTACGAATTTTCACTTTTGACTTCAAGCTCCTGCCGTTCCAGAGACCTGGAGCTGCTGGCGCACCTCAAATAGCTTGTTCCACGTGGAACTCTGTTCTTGGCCTTTGATGGATGGTCCTGAAACCTTGGTTAAAGCCATTATGGGGCCTTAAAAGGGGCCATGGTGCTGCTAAACGACTTACCCACAGGAGATCCGCCCCCTTAATGGCCACCCTCACCGTGGACCGCATCACTTGAAACATATTAAATGATCCTGGGCTTTTAAGCGGCCCATTTAGGCCCATTACTCTCACCCAAAAAGCCTATGTTGCCACCTGCCGTACCGTTGCACACCCAGGAAACACCCCTAGCGTGTTCCACGTGGAACCGAAACAGTCCTTCCGAGGCCGCGTTATAGCCATCTCCAACCAAAAAGGCGGGGTGGGCAAAACGACGACCGTGGTCAATGTGGCGGCTTTTGCGGGTTTAGCGGGGTGGAAGACCCTGGTGATCGACCATGATCCCCAAGCCAATGCCTCCAGCGTGCTATTGCCCCAACCCGCACCCCAGAATCTCGTCACGGTCTATCAGGGCCAAATACCCCTGCCCACCAACGAAGAAAATGTCTGGCTGGTGCCAGCCACCAGCGGTTTGCTGGATGACGAACTGAAATTGACTCGGCAAGATCAAGGCCGCCACGCTCTGCGGCAAAAAGTGCTGGGCTGGCAACAACAATTTGACCTGATCCTCATCGATTGTCCTCCTAGCCTGTCCGCATTGTCTACCAATGCCTTAGTTGCGTCCAACTTCCTACTACTGCCCTTGCAGGCAGAATATTTTGCCATGGAAGGCTTGGGTCAGCTCTTGGCCTATGTGGATGACCTCCAACAACAGGGGGCCGACCTCCAGATCCTGGGCATCGTCCTGACCATGTACGACAAGAACAACACCATGGCCGTCCAAGTTGATAATGATTTGCGTTTGCATTTTAAGCACAAGGTTTTCCAGACCGCCATTCCCCGGGATGGCATTCTGGCCACCGCCCCCAGCCATGGCCAATCCATCCTGTCCTATGATCCCCTGAGCGCGGGCAGCATCGCCTACGCCGCTCTAACCCGCGAGGTGTTACGTGGCCTTGAGTGACAACCAACTGGGACGGGGGATGGCCCACATCCTGGAAAAGACCATCCGCCGGGATCCCCCCAAGGGCTACCTGGAGGTGGAGATCGGCCTGATCGTTCCCTCGAAGGCCAACCCCCGGAAGGATTTCGACCCCGCCGCCCTGGAGGAACTGGCCGCCAACCTGAAGCAGCACGGGATCCTTCAGCCTCTGGTGGTCACCCGCCAGGACATCGGCTATGAGCTGGTCAGCGGTGAACGCCGGTGGCGGGCTGCCAAGCTGGCCGGACTGACCAAGGTGCCGGTGGTGATCCGGGAGGAGACCGATCTCCAGCACCTGGCCGAGCTGCGCCTGATCGAGAACATCCAGCGCCGGGATCTTGGCCCCGTGGAGTTGGCCCAGTCCTACCAGGCTCTGCTGGAGACCCACGGCCTGACCCATGACGACCTGGCGGCCCGGCTGAACATCGCCCGCAGCGGCATCTCCAACACCCTGCGGATCCTCACCCTCCCCGCCCCCACCCTGGAACTGGTGCGCAACGGAACCCTGAGCCTGGGCCACGCCAAGGCCCTGCTGTCCGCCACGGATCCCGCCTGGGTGAAGACCCTGGGCCAGCGGGTGGCGGACGAAGGCCTGTCGGTCCGCGAGACCGAGCGCCTGGCGAAGCTGGGGCCGATGACCCTGGCCCCGGCTTCGGTGGAGGTGGATACCAAGCCGGCCCATCTGCGGGAGCTGGAGAACAACCTGCGCCTGATGTTCAACACCCGGGTGACGATCAGCGAGAAGGCCAAGGGCCGGGGGGCGGTTACGTTCCACTTCCTCGACCGAGCCCAATTCGACCGGATCGTCGCCGTGATGGACCGGTTTGTCCGCAAGGCCAACGAACCTTAACCCTGGAAAACGCAATTGGAGCGCACCTGCTGGGTTTCCAGACGCACCCTTTGGGTGAACCTAAATGCCGCATTGGATTTTTCACGCGGAGGCGCGGAGGCGCGGAGGCGCGGAGAACACCGTTCTTTCGCGCTTAACCAATGTCATCGACGGATCACCCTCCTGGTGAACGTCGATTTCTAGTCCAACCTCTTGCCTTCTCCGCGTCTCCGTGTGAATTCATCGCCGGATTTAGGGTGAAACAACTATTGAGGGAAATAGCTGAAAAATACAGCAGGGATTCTGCAAAAGGTCAACTTAACTGCGTTATTAAGGTTAAATTCGAGCTCGCTGGCCATCCCGATCAGCGACCCTCCAGCACCGGAGCGGTCAGCAGGCCCATGGGCCGGAGCGCATACTCGTAGGCCCACTCGTCCCCCGTGGTGCGCCAGCTGTCCGGTCCCCACCAGGCATTCCTGGGTCGGGCCGGACAGTGGATGGCCCCGAAGCAATTCCGCCGATTACCGAACACCGTGACCGCCAGTTCGTGGGCACCCGCCGCGAGAGTTCCCAGTTCCAGGCGCCAGGGGGGCAGCCAGATCCGTCCGGCCGGGCGACCATCCAAGGCCACGGAGGCCAACGGACCGCCGATCCGGGGCAGGGCCAGGCGCAGGGGGATTCCGGTGACCGTGATGGGGATGTGGTAGGTCACGTTGCCGCCGAAGAACGGCAAGCCCTGGGCGCACCAGTCCCCCACCCACAGCGAGCGCACCGGGCGGGTCACCACCGCCTCACGGCCTTCCACCCGCACGCCGAAATCCCCCAGCAGGTAGTGCCACTCCAGTCCAGTTTGGCGATGGTAGGGCTGTTCGATGACCAACTGGTGCTCCCCCGGCGCGAGATCCGGCAGAGCAACCAAGCGGAGATCCTCGTCGGTCCACCAGCCGACATCAGTGGTGGGGACGGGAACCCCATCGAGATGGATGGTGGCGGTCCCCCGGTCCTCCAGGGCCAGGCGGGGCGCCTGGACGGCGACTTCGCAGCGGATGCGGAAAAGCAGGGCGATCCGCCCCAGCACCGGCGTCGGGGCAGTATCGGTCCAAGGCTGGGCGATGTTCCCATCCCGTTCCCCAAGCCCCAGGGTCCGGCGGGCCAGGTTGTCGAGGCGGAGAATCTCCTCCCGGGGTTGCCAGGGGCCGTCGCCCAGACGCCATTCCGCCTGGTCCAACAACAGCACATTCGGCTCGGACAAGCTCACCGGCACGGCTCCGTCCAACCGACCCAATTCGGGCCAGGACGCCGCCGTCGGCAAGATCGGCCGGGCCAGCGCCACCGCCGGATCGAAGGTCAGCAGCAGACTGCCACAGGCTGGCAAATCGCAGACGATTTCGCTCCAGCCGCCCTCCTGGATCACCGGTATTTCCCGGACGGTGCCATCCAGAGTGTCGAGGAGCCGCACCGACCAGGATCCCCGCAAGCGGATGCGCGCCCCGGGTAGGGATTCATCGGTCACCGGATTGCAGACGAACAAGTGACGAGAATCACCCTCGGCCCGCAATTGGGTCATCACCGTCCCTGCGGGTTCGCCCTGGGCTCGTAGGACGTCGACGTCCCGCACCGGGGCCAGGGCGGCTAAAAGCGCCGCCCGATCGCAGGACACCCGCTCTCCCCGGGCCGCCAGGGCCACCGCCCGGGGACTGGGCCGACAATCCACCAGGGCCGGGGCCTCGCCCAGGAATACCACCCGGCCGCCCGCCGCAGCGAAAGCCTCCAGGCGTTCCAGGGTGCTGCTGCGGATGGTGCGCAGCGGCGGAACCACCACCGCGTCGTACTGCATGGCCCCCACAACCAGGGGCGCCCCGCCCTGGGGACACAACCCGGGCAGCAGGGATTCGGCCAGATAATCGAAGTCGATGGTCCCCCGCACCAGCCACGAAGCGACCTCCTGGAACGTCCGCTCCTGGGTCTCGCGGATCGCCGCAGAGGTGGACCGGGGGCCGTAGCTCAGCCAAAAGCTCTCGATGGGATGGACCACGGCGACCCGGACGTGGGGCCGGCCCCGGGTCAGCACGCTGTTCACCCGGGCGAAATGGTCCTCCACTGCCGGATATTCCCGGAACCAAGGGCTCTGATAATGGATCGACGCCGGGTAGTCCCGCTTGGCCTCCCCCTTCATGCTCATCCACGACAGGTGGTGGACCCGGACAGTGACCCCCAGGGCGGCCTGCCAATCCCCCTGGCGTTTGTGGCCGGCGAAGGGGAAATCCCAGTCGGTGACGCCATACAGCTCAGACAGCATGCCCGCTCGGCCGTACTGGTGCTTGGCGCTCTGGGCCTGCTTGGCGGTGGTGATTTCCACCTGATCACAGAGCAAGTCGAGGCCGGGAATCTGGAATCCCCGGT
>CANIXE010000225.1 GCA_947470885.1 Planctomycetota bacterium | reverse complement strand
TCCCGGCGTTTTTGTGACGTTGTAGCCGATCACCATAGTCACCTTGCGGGTGCAGTGGCGGTGAGCTCCGTGATCACTGGCCGGGAGCGCCGGCCGCCTGGCCGGCTCGGATGTTCGTGAGCGTCCCGGCGGCGTGGGCTGGAAATTCTATGCCAATCCGATGCCGGCCTGGAGGCCGGCGCTCCCGACTTACTTCGCGGCCTTCTTCGCCTTCTTGGCGCCTTCCGCCAAGCGGGCGCTGCGCCGGGCGGCGACCCGCAGGGGCAGGGCCTGGAGGCGGATGAAGCCGGTGGCGTCGGACTGGTCGTAGGCGCCGCCGTCGGCTTCCATGCTGGCGATGGCCGCGTCGTACAGGCTGTGCTCGCTGCTGCGGCCGGTGACCACTACGTTGCCCCGATCCAGTTCCATATTCACCCGGCCGGTGACGTGGCGCTGGCTGATCTTCAGGAAGGCGTCCAGGGCTTCGAATTCCTCGGTGAACCAGAAGCCGAAATAGGCCATCTGGGCCCAGCGGACGGCCAGGGTGTTCTTGGTATGGAGCAAGTCCTTGCCGACGGTCAGGGCCTCCAGGTCCTGGTGGGCGGCCAGGAGGATGGTGCCCCCCGGGGTCTCGTACACGCCCCGGCTCTTCATGCCGACGAAACGGGATTCCACCATGTCGATCCGCCCGATGCCGTGCTTGAAGCCCAGCTCGTTGGCGGCGGCCAGCAGTTCGTGGGGTTTCATCGCCACGCCGTTCAGGGCGGTGGGCACGCCTTCGACGAAGTCGACAGTGATGGATTCCCGCTTGGCCTTCACCTTGTTCAGGGGCAGGGTGCGCTGGAACATTTCATCCAGAGGGCGCATCGCCGGGTCTTCCAGCATGCCGGCTTCGAAGCTGATGTGCAGGAGGTTGTCATCCGACGACCAGGGCTGCTTGGCGGTGGCCTTGACTGGGATGCCCCACTTCTGGGCGTACTCGATGGCTTCGGCGCGGCCCTTGATCTGCTGGTTGAATTCCGGGTCGCGCCAGGGGGCGATGATCTTCACCCCGGGCAGGAGGGCGTAGGCGGTCAGCTCGAAGCGGACCTGGTCGTTGCCCTTGCCGGTGGCGCCGTGGGCGATGATCTTGGCGCCTTCTTTCTTGGCGATGTCCACCATGTGCTTGGCGATCACCGGCCGGGCCAGGCTGGTGCCCAGCAGATAGCGGCCTTCGTACTTGGCGTTCCAGGCGATGGCGCGGAACACGTAGTCCCGGGCGAATTCTTCCTGCATGTCCACGATGTAGCACTTGCTGCCGCCGCTGTTGAGGGCCTTGGCCTCCAGGTCGGTGTATTTTTCCACCTGGCCGACGTTGGCGCAGTAGCAGATGACGTCGTAGCCCTTCTGTTCGAGCCAGCGGACGATCACCGAGGTGTCGAGGCCGCCGGAGTAGGCGAGGACGACTTTTTCTTTGGGGGTGGTTTTGGCGGCGGCCATGGGGAATCCTGGGAAACGGGTGGTCGGATCGGAGTGGGAAAAGGAAGGGCGGGACGCTAACGGAAGCAGGGCGCGGGCAACCGCCCACCCGCTTTCCGCGGCGACTTCCCACGCCACGCTGGAGCCATGCGCCTGACCCTCCTGCGTCATGGATTAGCCGTCGATCGTGAAGATTGGACGGGGCCCGATCCCCTGCGGCCCTTGACCAGCGCCGGCCAGGTGCGGACCCGGGACGTTTGCCGGGCCCTGCGTCGGCTGATCCGGGCGGAGCGGATCCTCCACAGCCCATGGCTGCGGGCGGCCCAGACGGCGGAGATCGCCGCCCGGGTCTGGGACCTGCCCACCGAGGAAGTCCCGTGGTTGGCGGGGGAGCTGTTCGCCCCGGTGGCCACCATTGCCAAGCTACCCCCGGGGGATCTGGTGCTGGTGGGCCATGAGCCCGACCTGGGGGCCCTGTGCGGGGCGCTGATGGGCGCCGGGCCGGTGGCCCTGAAAAAAGCAGGGGTGGCGATCCTGGAGGGCAAGCCCCATCCCGGGGGTATGGTCCTGACCGCTCTGTTGTCGCCGAAGGTCGTGCTGGGGATCCATTGATGCGTTGGGCTGCGGTTTTGGCGATCCTCCAGGCAGCGGTCGCGGCGTCCCGTCTGGCGGGGATCTGGCCGTGCAGCGAAGCCTGCGCCGGGGGCGGGTTCTACCGCACCCTGGGGGGCGTCGATGTGGTGGCCCTGGCCCTGGGAGCAGATGTGGGGGTGGCGGTGCTGTGCCTGGCGAGTCAGCGATCCTGGGCGGCCATCGCCGCCTGGGTGCTGGTGGGCGTCGGCGCCGCCTTTACCGCCATCGCCGTGGCCCTGGG
This sequence comes from Planctomycetota bacterium, assembly GCA_947470885.1. Lineage (GTDB taxonomy): Bacteria > Planctomycetota > UBA11346 > UBA11346 > UBA11346 > CAIUVD01. The sequence goes on along the minus strand of CANIXE010000225.1, from coordinate 2,294 downwards.
GATGTTCTGTCCGTTCTGCCTGGTTCACCACGGCCTGGGTCTGATCATCGCCGGGCTACTGTGGCCCGCCCGCTGGTGGATTGCGCCCTTGGCTTGTTCCTGGGGGGCCTTGGCCACCAATGCAGCGTTCCACCACGCGCCGATCGTTGATGTGGCGGAGCCAGCGGCGGTTTCAGCGCCAGCGGCTGTTCCTTCCGCGGCGTGGCGCGGTCCGGCCGAGGCCGCCATCCAGGTGGAAGCGGTGGTGGATCCTTCCTGCGCCCACTGCGCGGCGGTGTTTGACGACCTGCGCCTGATTCTTGACCGTTCCGGGGTCCGCTGGCGGATCATCGTCCCGGTGCGCCCCAGCCAGCCCGCCAGTGCCGATCTGGCCGCCGCCGCCCAGCAGGCCGCGGCGGAAGGCCCCGAGGCCATGGATGCCTTCTGGCTCAGCGCCCTGGGGGTGAAGGCCGACGCCACCACCGCCGGGATCCTGGCCCTGCGTCCCGAGCTGGCCCGGTGGTTCCACCGGCCCTCGCCCCAGGTCGCCCTGGACCAGGCCCGCCTGAAAACCCTGCGCTTCGCCGGGCGCACGCCGTTGATCGTCGCCCGCCGGGGGGATGGCACCCCGGTGGGCCGCTGGGAGGGCGACCTGGACCTGCCGGCCATCGCCGCCACCCTGCGCCGCTGATGGCCAAGAAATCCCCCACCTTCGCCTGCAAGGAATGCGGCGACACCTTCACCAAGTGGCTGGGCCGTTGCTCCTCCTGCGGGGCGATGAACAGCATCGCGGAAATCAGCGCCGGTGAGGTGGCGATCTCCGCCAAGAGCAACGCCCAGGTCCTCGCCGCCCGGGGGCTCACCAGCGAGGCCTTGGACGACCAGGGGCCACCGGCACCGCCGCGCATTTCCACCGGCATGGCGGAATTGGACCGGGTTCTGGGGGGCGGCTTGCCCCGGGGAGCCTGTGTGTTGATCGGCGGCGAGCCGGGCATTGGCAAAAGCACGCTGTTGGCCCAGGTCGCCGGGGCGGTGGCCATGGCCGGTCCGGTGCTGTACGTCACCGCCGAGGAATCCACTGATCAAATCCGGGCCCGCTGCCAGCGCCTTGGGGTGCCCCCGGGGAATCTGCGCCTGGCTGCCACCAGCGATGCGGTGGCCGTGGCGGGCACGTTGGCCTCGGGCGCGTTTTCTCTGGTGGTGGTGGATTCCATCCAGTTATTGACCCAGGACGGCGTCGAGGGCGAACCCGGCGGGGTGACCCAGATCCGCTCCTGCGCCGCGACCCTGGTGGAAGCCGCCAAACGCGGGCGCACTGCCCTGGTCATCGTCGGTCACGTCACCAAGGACGGGACCCTGGCGGGCCCCCGGCTGTTGGAGCACTTGGTGGACACCGTGCTGTCCTTCGAAGGGGACCGCTACGCCGATTTGCGGGTCCTGCGGGCGGTGAAGAACCGCTACGGCAGCACCAACGAGATCGGCCTGTTCCGCATGGGTGGCACAGGTCTGGAAGCCGTGGCTGATCCCGGCAGCGTGTTCATCGCTGATCGGGATGCGGGGGTGCCGGGATCCTGCGTGGTTCCCAGCATCGAGGGCAACCGCTGCCTGCTGGTGGAGGTCCAGGCCCTGGTGAATCCCAGCGACATGCCCCAGCCCCAGCGCCGGGTCAGCGGCCTGGATCGGGACCGGGTGGCGATGGTCCTGGCGGTCCTGTCCCGCCGCCTGCGGATGCCCCTGGGAAGTGCCGATGTCTACGTCAATGCCACCGGCGGGGCGCGGATCATCGAACCCGCCGCGGACCTGGCGGTGGCCCTGGCGGTGGCCAGCGCCTGGCGGGAAATTCCGGTGCCGGCGGATCTCTGCGCCGTCGGAGAAGTGGGCTTGGGGGGCGAACTGCGTCCGGCCCCCCGCTATGAGTTGCGGGCCGCCGAGGCCCGGCGCCTGGGCTTCCAGCGCCTGGTCGGCCCGGGCCCGGGGGCCGGCCGGGGCCGGCTCACCGCCAAGCGTCTAGCCGAAGCTGTGGAGGCGGTATTCGGGTAACCGACGGGAGCAGGGAGCGAAGGCGAGGTCGTGGCATCGGACGGCAAGTCAAAGCTGGTGTCAGAGAACAACCTGCGAAAGGTTCTCATTCACGTAATCTGAACCGTATCTTGACCTTTCCTGAATGACGGAGACTCGGTGGCCTATGAGTTTCCAGGCCATCCTCCGCTTTCTCCTGCCCAAAGAAGATCATTTCTACGATTACCTGGAACGTCAGATCAGTGCCGTGGATCGGGCGGCCCTGGAACTGAAAAAGCTCAATTCCGGAACAACTT
>CANIXE010000224.1 GCA_947470885.1 Planctomycetota bacterium | reverse complement strand
TGAAAAAGCGGGTGCCCAGGCGGGGGATGGCCCAGGCGGGGATCCCCGGGCCATGGTCGCGTACGGCCACGCCGTCGGGGCGGAGGTGGATCTCCACGGTGCTGCCCTCGGGGGCGACGGCGAGGGCGTTCACCACCAGGTTTTCCAGAGCTTGGCCGAGGAGGAACGGGTCGCCGCTCACGTGGATGCCGGTGCCGGAAACCACGAGTTCCACCGTCTTCGCCCGGGGGGCCAGGCGGGCGCAGATGTCGGTGGCCAGTTCCGCCAGGGGCACGGACACCGGATTTTCCAGGGCTTCTTTGCGCTCCAGAGCGGACAAGTTCAACAGCCGTTCCACCAGATCGGTAAGCCGGCCGCATTCCCCCAGGACATGGGCCAGGAACTTTGCCCGGTCCGCCGGGGGCAGGTCCTCCCCCAGCAATTCGGCGCTGGCCCGGATCCCGGCGAGGGGGGATTTCAACTCGTGGGTCAGGGACTGGACGTAGCCCTCGATGTAGCTGCGGCCATCCAATTCCCGGCGCAGGCGTTGGAGGGCTTCGCCGAGTTCGGCGATCTCGCCCCGGCCCAGGGGCGGCAGGTCCTCCCGCTGGCCGGTGGCGGCCCGGCGCACATGGGCGGTGAGCCGGGCGAGGGGCCGGGTGATCCAGTGGCCGATGAGGATGGCCAGGGCGGCCATCGCCCCGGCGGCGACGATCCCGGCGCGGACCAGCTCGGTCTGGGCCTCGGCGGTGAAGGTCGCCACCGCATCCACCGGCTTGGCCACGGACAGCACGCCGATGAGGGTGCCTTCCCGCAGGATCGGTGCGGCGACGTGGAGGACGCTGGTGTTGGGATCCCCGGGATCGCTGCGGGTGGCCCGGGCGCCGTAGCGCCCCTGGAGGGTGCGGGCCACGTCGTTCCACTGGCTATGATCCCGGCCCACCAGGGCCGGATCCGCCGAGGCGAAGATCACCACGCCGCGGCGGTCGGTGACGGTGCATTCCAGGGCCAAAGTGTCCTTCATCCGGTCGTAGATTTTCGCCTGCACGGGATGGTTCCGGGCGGTGGCCCAGGCGGAGGCGATAATCCCGGGGGCTGGCGTGTCCCCGGGGGATCCGGCGGCCACCGTGGCGGCCAGGATCTGGGCGGTGTCCACCAGGGATTCCTCCATGGCCTGCCAGGCCCGCGGACGCATGGCCTGGGCCTGGGTCCAGACCAGCCAGGCCGTGCCGGTGACGATGGCGACAGCCAGGGCTGCCAAAAGGCGAAGGCGGAGGGAGATCATCGGAAATCGTCGGCCAGGGCGTAGCCCTCGCCCCGCACCGTGCGGATGGGCTCACTGTCCGGGCGGATGGTCCGGAGGGCATTGCGCAGGGCTTTGATGTGGCTGTCCACGGTGCGCTCGAAGGCGTTGCCCGGATCATCCCAGGCCAGGTCCAGCAGGCGGGACCGGCTGAACACCACCCCGGGCTGGTCGTGGAGGATCTGGAGGATCCGTAATTCCTGGCGGGACAGGTCCAGGGGCCGACCATCCAGGGTCGCCAGATGGCGGTCAGAATCGATCACTAGGCCGGTGGCGCCAGGTTTCGTCGCCGCAGGTTTCACCGTTCGGCGGAGGATCGCCCGGATCCGGGCGGCGACCTCCCGGGGACTGAACGGTTTGGTGACGTAGTCGTCGGCCCCCAGTTCCAGGCCCACCACCCGGTCGATCTCCCCCGCCCGGGCGGTGAGGAAAAGCACGGGAATTTCAGCTGTTTTCCGCCATTGGCGCAGGGCGTCGAAGCCGCTGCCGTCCGGCAGGCCCACATCCAGGACGATGAGGTCGGGAGATGTTTCCGCCAACAAGGCTTGGGCTTCATGGAGGGTGCCGGCCGTGGTGGTCCGGAAACCTTCGCTGCCGAGGGTGTAGGCCAAGGCGTCCCGGATGGCGGGTTCGTCCTCGACCAACAGGATGTGCGGGGCGGTCATGGGCAGAGAATGGCGCGACCCAGGATCCGGCCAATGGCAGGCCCCCGGCGGAAGCCGCGTTGGCGGGCGGCGACTTCAGGTCGTTTCCATCCCCCGGGCCATGAGGATCTTGCCGGAACGGACCAGTTCGACGATGGCGAAGGGCTTCAGCAGGCCGATGAGGGCGTCCAGTTTCTCGCTTTCTCCTTCAACCCGGACGATCAGGGAATCCGGGCCGTAGTCGACCACCTTGGCGTGGTAATGCTCGGCGATCTGGAGGATTTCAGTGCGCTCCTTCAGGGCCGCCTTGACCTTGAGGAGGGCTATTTCCGTTTCGATCACCGCCTGGCCGGTGTGGTCGATGGCGTGGACGACGTCGATCAGCTTCTCCAGCTGTTTGACGATTTGCTCAAGATTTTCCGGGTCACCGGAACAGGTGATGGTCATCCGCGAGAATTCGCCGGGGACCACGCCCTGGCCCGGGGCGGACAGTTCCGGCGTGGATAGGGCGGGGGACACCACCAGGGATTCGATGTTGTAGCCCCGGCGGGCGAACACGAGGGCAACCCGGCAGAGGACGCCGGGCTTGTTGCGGACGAGGAGCGAGATGGTGTGCAGGTTGGCGGTGGACATGGCGGAATCCGAAAGGTTGGTGGAGGAAGACGGCGCGGATCAGGTGGATCCGGCCGGCTTCTCCATGCGCAGCTTGGGTTTCTCGATGATCATGCCCGTCAACGGCGCGCCGGCGGGGATCATCGGGAACACGTTGTCCTCCTTCACCACCTCGGCCTCGATCAGGCAGGGGCCGTCGGTGATGCTGTTGGCCCACTTGATGATCTTGTCGACATCGCCGGAGCGCTTGATCCGCTTCGCCGGAACGCCGTAGGCCTCGGCCAGTTTCACGAAGTCCGGGTTGCCCTCCAGGTCGGCACCTGACAGGCGGTTGTCGAAGAACAATTCCTGCCACTGGCGGATCATCCCCAGGTAGCGGTTGTTGATCACTAGGATCTTCACCGGGGCTTTTTGCAGGAAGGCGGTGGCCAGCTCGCACAGGGTCATTTGGAAACCGCCGTCGCCGACGACACACCACGAGGCCTTGCCCGGGTTCGCCATCGCCGCGCCGATGGCCGCGGGGAAGCCGAAGCCCATGGTGCCGGCGCCGCCGCTGCTCAGCCAGTGGCGGTTCTTGGTGGTCAGGCAGAACTGGGCCGCCCACATCTGGTGCTGGCCGACGTCGGTGGAAATGAATGCATCCCGGCCCCCCAGCTTGTCCAGGCGATCCAGGACGTGCTGGGCGCGCAGGCCGCCCTTTTTCGGGTATTTGAGGGGGTAGTCCTTGCGCCAGCCGGCGATTTCCTTCAACCAGTCGGCGGTATCCGCCTTGGTCACCAGGGGCAGCAGGTCTTCGACCACCAGCTTGGCGTCGCCGGCCAGACTGACGTCGGGCTTGATGATCTTGTTGAACTCGGCGACGTCGATGTCGATGTGGATCTTCACCGCGTCCTTGCAGAACTCCGACAATTTACCGGTGATCCGGTCGTCCCAGCGGGCGCCGATGGCGATGATCAGATCACAATAGGCCACCGCCTTGTTGGCGTAGGCCGTGCCGTGCATCCCCAGCATGCCTAGGTGGAGGGCATGGTCTTCTGCGACCGCGCCTTTGCCCAGGAGGGTATTGACGATGGGCGCACCCAGTTTTTCCGCGAGCTGGAGGACGGCCTTGCCGGCGTTGCTGATGACCGCGCCGTGGCCGACATAGAACACCGGCCTACGGGCCTTGGACAGCAGGCTGGCAGCTTTCTTCACCAAGCTTTGGTCCGCCCGGCCGGGGATGACGTAGCCCGGCAGATGGACGCTGTCCACCATCGGCGCCGAACACGGTCCCTGGGTCACGTCCTTGGGCAGGTCGATCAGCACCGGACCGGGCCGGCCAGTGGTGGCAATATGGAAGGCCTCTTTCATCACCCGGGGGATGTCGGCGGCGTTCTTGACCAGGTAGCTGTGTTTGACCACTGGATAGGTGATGCCGGTGGTGTCGGCTTCCTGGAAAGCGTCCTTGCCCAACATCGAGGTGATGGTCTGCCCGGTAAGGACGATCATCGGAACCGAATCCATTAGGGCCGTGAACAGCCCGGTGACGCAGTTGGTGGCCCCGGGGCCGGAAGTGACCAGGACAACGCCGGGCTTGCCGCTGGAGCGAGCATAGCCATCCGCCATGTGGGTGGCGCCCTGTTCGTGGCGGGTCAGCACGAATTTGATCTTGGAATCCACCAAAGCGTCAAAGATGGGCATGGCGGCGCCGCCACTATACCCATAGATGACCTCAACGCCTTCGCGTTCGAGGCAACGCATGACAACTTCACCGCCAGTGGGGGTCTTGGGGGCCATGATCAGCATCCTTGGTCGGCGATTCGTGATCAAACGTGAACGCTTGGGAGACGAATCGCGGGTTGGAGTCGGGCGACGCGTTTGATCTTGAAGAAAAAACCAAAAAGTCAATCAATGCGGAAGGTGAATTATCTGAAGGATGAAAAAAAATCGCCTAAGTTGAATAGGGCTTTCAGGCTGGCGGCTGGATCCCATCGTTTTATCCCCGAGTTGAGTTTGGTCTTGGGCGATGGGGCGGAAGATAATGAGATTTCTAGTGCGATTAGAGAAATAAAAAAAAATCTTAGCTGAAATGATGGTTAAGACCTGCAAGCAAGCGTAGACC
>CANIXE010000223.1 GCA_947470885.1 Planctomycetota bacterium | reverse complement strand
GTGATCTGGTCAGTGCGTTCATCGGTGCTCAGACGACCGACCAGCATGAAGAATAGCAGAATCAAAAAGACGCAGTCGATCAGCGGAACCAAGTCCAGGTGATCATCCTGCTGGGGCAGGACCAGCTTCTTCTTTTTGGCGTGGCCGGACATGGGTGGGGGCTTTCAGAGGGGCACGGAAGACGGATTGCCAACAACACCATCGGGGGCCGGGCTTACGCCAGCAGCCCCCGGCGGGGATCAGTGGGCCTGGGCTTCTTGGGGCCGGAAGTAGTCGAGGATCTCGGAGGTGAGGACCGCAGAGTCCATGGCCGCTTGGTTCACCCGGCCGCGGAGCATGAAGAAGAACATCAGGCCACCGATGGCGATGATCAGACCGGTGGCGGTACAGACGAGGGCTTCACCGATGTTTTCAGCCAGCTGGGAAGGATCCACGCCGCCCGGGTTGGCAGCCATCTTCAAGAACGACCCGATGATACCGGACACCGTACCGAGCAGACCACCCAGAGTGGCCGACGAGGAGAACAGGGACAGCCAGCTGACCTTGGTGATGAGCCGGTTGTGTTCCGCGGCCCCGGCGATTTCGGCAGCTTCACGCATGGCGGTGTAGCCGATGTCCTTCTTGTCCAGGGCGCCCTTCAGGGCCATGCCCAGCAGGCTGATGTCCGGCTCGACGATTTCCCGAGCCTTTTCCACGGCTTCATCGGTCACGCCATCGGCGAAGGCGGCATGGACGTCATCCGCCAGGCCGGGAGTGATCAGGGTGTCGGCCTTGATGGTGAAGGTCCACTGGAGGGCCAGGGAGTAGGTGATCATCGACATCACCAGCAGGGCGTATTCGATGGGTCCGCCGGCGATGATCAGGTCCAGCAGGGACAGGGCCTTGTGGGCCTTGGCTCCGGCCTCTGCGGCACCCGGGGTGGTGGCCGCGGCGCCAGCAGCGCCAGCGGCGGCGGCGGCCTCTTCGGCACCCGGCATCAGGGTGCCGACGGCGACCAGGAGGGTCAGGACAGACAGGATGGAGACAGCCGGGCGGACTCGGGAGAGCATGGGAATTCCTCACGGCAGAGCCGGGACAGGGAAAGGTGGTCCGGAGTATTCCCGGACCTCTGGGTCGGCAAAGCTGGACGGAGCGGGGGGTGGGGGCGTGTGTGGCACAACCGCGCAGATTTATTTTCCGATGCAGAATCGTTGGAAAACAGCTGCCAGGACCTCGTCCGTGGTGGTTGCCCCCAGAAGGTCTCCCAAGAGTGCGGCCGTGCGCGTCAGATCATCAGCCAACAACTCATCTGCAGGCAATCGGTCCGTCAGGGGTGCCAGAAGCGCGAGACATTCCCGGAGAAGTCCTTGTTGTCGGCTATTTCCCGGGGCGGTGCCTTCCAGCCGTTGGCGCGCCAGTTTCGCTAACTGATTTAGGCTTGTCGGATCTGACCGATGCACGGTGTGGCTGGCCCGGGGATCTCCGGGGCCGAGATCCCCCTTGGTGGCGACGATGACCGTCCGTTCCATGGGGAGGTCGGCCGCATCCGGCAAGGGCGCATCCGGGGCCGAGCATGCGAAAATGAGGGACGCCCCTGAAATAAGCCCCCGACCGGCGGCCACAGCGGCCTGATCCACCCCGTCCCGGGTGGCGAACCAACCGGCGGTATCCACCAGGCGGACCAGACGTCCGCCGCAGTCCCAGGGGGCCTCCAGGTGATCCCGGGTGGTCCCCGCCACCGGGCTGACCAGGGCCGGGGCGCCGGTCAGGGCGGCGAACAGGGCGGATTTCCCGGCGTTGGCGGGCCCGACCAACAGGACCACGGGTTCCTGCCCCAGGTCTTCACCGGCGGCGAGAAATCCGCGCAAACGGACCTGGAGACTCTTGAGTTCAGCCTGCAGAGTGCGGGGTTCGTAACTGCGGACGTCGGGCTCCTCGGCAAAATCAAGGCCGGCCTCCACCCGGGCCCGCAGGTCGATCAGGCGTTCCCGCACCTCGGCGCAGGCGGCTCCCAGGCTGCCCCGGAGGCGTTCCAGGGCTCGGGCAGCGGCGGGGGCATCGTGGGCATGGACCAGGGCCAGGAGGGCTTCCGCCCGGTCCAGGGTGAGCCGGCGGTTGGCCAGGGCCAGGCGGGTGAAGGCCCCGGGGGCGGCATCCGTCGCCCCGGCGTGGCGCAGGCGATCCAGGGCCTGGGTTGCCAGGTCTGGGGCTCCGGGGACCAGCAATTCCACCGTATCAGTGCCGGTGAAGGTTCCGGGTCCCCGGGCGGCGAGGACCCGCAGGGGGCCGAGGGGCCAGGTGCCCGTCGTCGTCTGCCAACCCAGGCCGGCAGTCGGCAGGGGCGCTCCGGCGGCGGCCGCGATGGCAAAGGCGTCAGCACCGGCGCAGCGGATCACCGCCACCGCCGAGGGGAGGGCGCTGGCGAGGGCGACGATGCAGTCCGCCATGGCCAGCGCCGTTACCGTGGATCAGGCCATGCCGAGGCGCCGGCGGATGAACTTCACCTCCAGCGTCGACAGGATGGCGTTGGCGGTGAAGTACAGCACCAGGCCAGCGGGCATGTTGTAGAAAATCACCCCGAAAATCACCGGCATCCAGCGCATGGTCTTGGCCATCTGCTCTTGCTGGGGATCACCGCCGGTGGGCATCGGCATGCTCATGCTCGTCCAGATGGTCACCGCGATGTAGACCAGGGGCAGGGGATTCACGCTGAAGATCCAGCCGTTGAGGAAGGCCAGGGGCATGCCCCAAACTTGGTCGGGCAGGGTCAGGTCGGGAACCCACAGGAAGCTGGCGCCCCGCATGTCGGCGCTGTACTGGAAGGTCTGGTACAGGGCGAGGAAGATCGGGATCTGGATGAGCATGGGCAGGCAGCCGCCCAGGGGGTTCACCCCGTGTTTCTTCCACAGTTCCATCTGTTTGGTGGCCAGCTTCTGCTTGTCGTCCTTGTACTGTTCCTGGATCAACTTGAGGTCCGGGGCCAGTTTCTGCATCTTGAGCATGCTGGCGTGCTGCTTGTAGGTCAGCTTGAACATCGCCGCCTTGACCAGCAGGGTCAGGAGCAGCACTGCCACCCCATAGTTCACCACCACGGACTGGATCAGGCTGAGCACCCAGGTCATGGCATTGGTCAGCACCAGGAAGAATTTGTGCATGCTGTCGGTGACTTCGATCCGGCGCTCGCTGTCGCTGAGGGTGGCCAGGCTGGCCTTGGTCATGCTGGCGGCGGCCAGGCTCCATTCCTGGACCAGGGTCGCGCCCGGGGGTACCTGCTGGGTGGCCCAGGTGACGCTTAACAGGCCCTGGTGATCCAGGTGGGGGCTGGTGGAATAGCCCCGGACTTCAACCCGATAGGCCGGGGCGGCGCCGGGGACATTGGTGGGGCCGCTGGTGGCCGAGCCCGGACCGCTGGCGCCGGGACCGGTGGCTTCCGGTGCCGGGACGACGGGGGCGGTGACGTTGCCGGCGGGAACTTCCACCACCAACTTGCCCGGGGTCATCCAGGCGGCGAAGAAGCGGCTTTTCAGGCCCAGGTAGTCCGGTCCGGGACCTTCCACCACTTTATCCAGGGTCCCGGCGGACGGCAGGGTGTGGCTGTGGATCTGCTGGTCCTGGTGCCAGAAGGCGCTGAGGTAGGCCACTTCGTTGGGGCCGAAATCCTGATGGATACCGTTGAACGGGATCAGGTAGGGAGTGAGGGCCATGGCGACGGCGGTGCTGTTGCGGACTTCCAGGTGGACGGCCACGGCGGCCTTTTTCGGATCCATCCGGTAGGACAGCAGGTAGGTCAGGCCCTTGGCCGAGGTGGCGGTTAGGGTGACCGCTTCGGTGGTGCTGGAGGCGATGGTCCAGGGGGCGAAATCCGCGCCGGTGAGCCCGTAGATCGTGGCGGCGGCGGTATCATTGCCCAGCCAGTTGTGCTGATTGATGCCCTTGCTCACCGGGGCGCTCGGATCCGCCAGGGGACCCAGGACCGCCAGGCCCTTGCCCGGCGGCAGATCCCGCTGGAGGTGCTTGGGCAGGGTGATGGTCTTCTCGTTGAGCAAGGCGAAGCGGTCGATGGAGCCACGTTGGCTGGAAACCGTCACTTCGGCCACGGCGTTGGCGATGGTCACGGTCGGGTAGACTGTGTCGGCGGCGGGGGCGACGGCGGCGAGCAGCAGGAGCAGCAGGGCGTAACGCGGCATGGGACCTTCCAGAAGGGGGCGGCAGCTTCGCGCAGCCACCCCCTGGGCAAGCGGCGCCGGCCGGCGAGTCTGGCGGTCATGGCCGACGTCCGCATCGCCTGGATCACCGCCGCCGGTGAAGAGCGGGAGGAGAGCTGGCCCAACGTCGAACGTTTTCGCCTCTGGGCCGCCGCCGAGGGCCTGCGCCTGGAGTTCACCGCCTATGCAGAAGACGAGGACGGGGAGTGGGTGGTGGTGGGGAAGGGGAGGGTCAGGTGAAATGCTCGAATGCTCGAATGCTCGAATGCTTGAATGCTTGAATGCTTGAATGCCAGATCCTCCAGTAGAAGTGGCACCGAGTCGGCAAAAACCACCCGGTGGACGTCCCGGGAGCGCCGGCCGCCTGGCCGGCATCGGTTGTGCCATCAGCGACAGCTCGCGTTAGTTACTTGCTGAGAATCGTCCCGATGCCGGCCTGGAGGCCGGCGCTCCCGGGGGCCATTGCTC
>CANIXE010000222.1 GCA_947470885.1 Planctomycetota bacterium | reverse complement strand
CTCTCGGGGCTTCCTTGCCAACGAAGCCAAAGATAAGCTTAGTCATGAAGCTAAAGTCAAGGCGGGCAGGGGTGATGATCTGGAACTCGACAAGCTCGCCAATGCCGCCGGGTTGATCGGCTTCGTCCGGGAACAGATGCAGGGCCGAACCAACCTCACTCCCCAGGAGTCCGTCGACCGTTGGGGCTACAGTCCAGAAACCGCGATCACCGCCCCCGCCGGGGCGTACCTCCTTTTGGGGGACAACAGCCCGTTCTCCTGGGACAGCCGGATGTGGGGATTTGTCCCCGCTGAAAACCTCCGGGGTCGGGCGCTGGCGGTCATGCTGCCACCGATGCGCTGGCGGATCGTCCGCTAGGTCCCTCAGAACGCGCCGCCAGCCGGGGCAAGTGCTGGGTGCTGACTACTTTTCCACAAAATCAAAACCTTGACGTCTTCAAAATGTTTCTTCCCGGGTGCCTCGTCCACGATCATAAATGACCGTGGAAAACATTTTAACATGAACTTTTGAAAAGACTTAGAAACTTTGTCATCTGGTCAGGCGAAAGTTAAGGACGTGTTCGTATGACCCTTGATTGTCTACATTCAACCGTTTATCCACATTTGTCCCGGAGCCACTTGTGAGCATGTTCGCCGTTCAAGGCCTGTCCAAGTCCTTCGCCGGACGCCAGGTGGTCTGCGGCTTCAACTTGGCGGTCGAGGCGGGTGAGGTCGTCGGGCTGCTGGGGGCCAACGGCGCGGGCAAGAGCACCACCTTTCGCATGGTCGTGGGCCTGCACCAAGCCGACGCCGGCAGCATCCGCTTCCTTGACCAGGAGATCAGCCACCTGCCGATGTACGCCCGGGCCCGCCTTGGCCTGGGCTACCTGGCCCAGGAACCCACGGTATTCGCCGCGTTGACCGTGGCCGACAACATCCGCATCGTCCTGGAGGAACACTACGCCAAGCGGGAAGTCCCAGACCGCTTGGCGAAGCTGTTGGGGGAACTGGGCTTGAGCCACCTGAAAGACAGCTACGCCAGCGGCCTGTCCGGCGGCGAACGCCGCCGCCTGGAAATCACCCGTTCATTGGTGGTGGAACCCAAGCTGGTGTTCTTCGACGAACCCTTCGCCGGCGTCGATCCGAAAAGCCGAGGGGACATCGTCGCCATCATCCGCACTCTCCAGGCCCGGGGCGTGGCGGTGCTCATCACCGACCACCATGCGGAAACCATCCTCAGCCTTGTGGACCGTCTGTACGTCATGAAGGCCGGCAGCAATTTCGCCGAAGGCACACCGGCCCAGGTGGTTGCCGATCCGGCGGTGCGCCGGGAGTACCTCGGCGAGGACTTCCAGTGGCAGCCCTGACGGCACGGATCACTGCCATCGTCGGCAGCTCCATGCGCCTGCGGGACGAAGCCCTCAAGCACCTGCTGGCGGATTGGCCGGGGCCGGTGGAACGCCATCCCGAACCGGACGACCTGACCAGCCTGCTGGCTGCCCTCGACAGCCCGACCTTGTTTGGCGATCCCCCCCTCCTGGTGGTCCGGGGGGATGAACGTTGGCTGAAGAAGGTCCAAGAGGCCCTGGCCGTGGAGGTCACCAAACCCCCGGGTGTGGGCCGGATGATCCTGTTGCTATCCGCCCTGGATGGCCGCTCTGCCCTAGCCAAGGCCCTGGGAAAAAGCCGCAGCTTAGTCGATGCGGATGGACCCGACGAACGCAACGCCATTGATTGGACCGTACAACGCCTCACCGACCATCCCCAAGGAGCGCTCCAAGCCCGGGAGCTGGCCTCCGTCTTGGTGGAGGTCTGCGGCGCCCAGGCCGATGCCCTGCTGATGGCCATCGACGTCCTCGCCATCCATGCCGGGGATGACGCCATCAGCCCTGCCGGGCTGCCGGTGATTGCCGCCTCAGGCTTGAAGCGTCCGCCTTGGGAACTGTCCTCCGCCGTGCTGGAGGCCCGGGCCCCCCGGGCCATCGACATGTACCACGCCGGGGGCAAACCCGAACCCGAGGCTTTCGTCAACGCCTGTGCGATGGAAGTCCGCCGATTGCTGGCCTGTGCCGAGAACCTGCCAGAGGAGCAATTGGCCGAAATTTTCGGCAAGAACGCCAAAGGCTGGGTTATCGACAAATCCAGGCAACGAGCCCGAGGCATCGGCCGGCCGACGCTGCTCCGCCTTCTCGGGGGCCTGATCGGACTCCAGCGGCAACTCCGCACCTCCGGGACTGATGCGGATCTTGCGGTGGAATTATTCGTGCTTCATGCACAACGGCTCCTCCGACCACCCAGCCGGTAGTTTGATCTAGGCAACTGGTACCTCAGCCTAGGATCCCGCCCACGAGGAGCAGCCCGTGGGTCTGTCGATCTATTTTTGCGATATCTGCGGCGTCCGAATCACGGATGCGGACCTCCGCTCCGGGCATGGGATGCTCCAAGGGTACGACGCCATCTGCGCCGGCTGCATTGACCTGGGGCATGGGAAGCCGTGGCTGGAATCCCGCCAGGCCACCGTGCCAGTGGGAGATGCCTTCGTCACGCCCCGGGGATCCCTGGACACCAAAGACACCGTGCGGATGCGTACGGAAAGCTCGGGTGATTTTGGTCAGGCAGCCGTAGCCCTGGGGGCGATGGCTGCCCCGATTGCCAACCAACCCGCGGCCATTGATCTAGATGACCCGACGGAGGCCCGAGGCCCCGGAGAACAGATCGCCGGTTCCGCCCTACAAAAGACGGACAAAACCGACCAGGCGGACAGCGAGCCCGCCGCCAAGAACCCGGGAAAGCCAGGCAAAGACAAGTCCGCCTCTGTGCGAATCTCGGGAAATCGTACTTCGGGGAAGACGCCCAGCTCCTCGGATATCAAAGCCAAAACCGGGCGCTTGTCTGGCCGGGAGGCTTCTGCCGAGAAACAGAAAAAGACGCAATTCATGGTGACGGTGATCGGTGTTTCGATCATCATCACCTGTGGACTGTATGTGCTTTACACCCGGTATGCCGCAGCCAACCACCGGCCTTCTGGCAAAGTGGTGAATATGAATGAAGACGAGACCTCATTTCGGGAACAGATGGACGCCACCCGGAAACAGGCAGACGAAGCTTACCAGTCCAAGGATCCCACGAAAATCAAAGCCGCCCGGGACGCCATCACCCAGCTGAAGCAGCAACTCAAGGCGTTCAACGATACGGCCATCAAAGCCGGCTGGACGGACCATGACGTGGAAGTTTGGGTTTCCCAATTGCACCTCGAAGAGACCTGGAACAAGGACCGCCTCCTACGGGATGCGATGCTCGTGAATCAGTGAGCGTCACCTTCAGGGGCACCCCGTCGCTGCCAACTGCCCGCCCCCCCCATCCCAAGCAGATTCAGCGCACGGCCCACCAGGACCCCCGCCGCCTGGCGATCAGTTTGGTGGAGGCCTTCGCCGCCGGCCAATATGATTTGCTCCAGGACCCCCTGGAGGAAGCCACCGCCGCCTGGCCTCGCCATGACGCCGATCTCGCCAAGGAACTCGTCCTGGGCACCGTGGCCTGGAAGCGACTCTATGACGCTCTGGCCCGGCCTTTCCTCAAACGGCCGCCACCCTCACCCTTGTCCACGGCCCTGGGACTAATCTGTCACCAGTTGTTCGCCCTGGATCGGATCCCCCACCACGCCGCACTGCATGCGACCTTGGAGGCCCTCCGTGCTGAGGGTCATGCCCACCTGGTGGGCGTGGGCAATGCGGTTGGCCGCAAACTGGCGGCCCTGCGCCAGGACGAACGGGATGGCGCAGGCCCCCTGGGCCGACTGCATCCCGATGTCTGGCCGGACACCCCAGGGGAACGCCACAGCCTTCCAGATTTGCTCGTCGACGACCTGACCCCGGTGGCCCCGGAGGGAGACCCCTGGCCGGACCTGGTATTCAGCCAGCCCTTGTGCACCCGCACCCGCCAGGGCGTCATCGCCCCCCAGGATTGCATTCTCCGCCAGATCGGTCCCTGGACCTGGTGGCATGAAGCCGCAGACGGCCTGACCCAGGTGGCCGAAGGTCGCGTCGTCGTCCAAGATGCCGCCCAGGGCGAGGTCGTCGCCGCCATCCGCCCCCGACCCGGAGAATTGGTCCTCGACCTCTGTGCCGCCCCGGGGGGTAAAGCGCTGGCCCTGATGGACGCCGGCTGCCGGGTCATTGCCGGGGATGTCCACCGGGAACGAGTTTTGGCCATGGCCAAAACTCCCGACCTGGCAGGGCGATGCGTGCTCCAAGATGGCCGGAAGCTGGCCTTGGCGGCGGGATTCGACGTGGTTCTGGTGGACGCCCCCTGTTCCAACAGCGGTGTTCTCGCCCGGCGACCCGAAGCCCGGTGGCGCTACACCCCGGTGAATCTCGCTTCGTTGGAGAAGGTCCAACGCAGTTTACTAGAAGCCGCCGCCCCCCTGGTGGCCGAGGGTGGCAGACTGGTGTACAGCACCTGCAGCCTGAGCCCCCGGGAGAATCAGCAGATCGCCCAGGCGCTTCCCGGCTGGCGCGTCCTGGCAGAACGCCTGACCTGGCCGGATGCCTGGCGGGGTGGCGGGTACGTCGCCGTGCTCGTCCGAATTTAACCTGGAAAACGCACCATTTGGGTGAAACAGCCGTCGAGGCAAAGAATTGAAAAATTCAGCAGGGATTCTGCAAATGGCCAACTCAACTGCGTTAT
>CANIXE010000221.1 GCA_947470885.1 Planctomycetota bacterium | reverse complement strand
GGCCGAGCCAGATCGAGGCGAGGGCGCCTTCTTTTGTTGGGTCAGCGCCGCACCAGCGGTAGGTCTCCGGGTGGCTCAGGGCAGGGTTGGTGCTCCAAAAGCTGCCTAGGCCCAGGGCGGTGGCGGCGAGCAGTAGATTTTCCACGGCGGCACTGGCGGCGGCGTGGTCTTCAAGATCGATGGCCGGGTCGGCGGCCCGGACCCAGGTGACCTGGATCATCGCCCCAATGGTGGGCAGGCGTTCCCGGAGTTTGGCGAGCTTGGCCGCACCTTTCTGGGGATCGGGGACGGCGGCGATGGCCGGGGTGGCGACGAGGAATGTTTCCAGGCGGGCGATGGCGAGCTGATCCAGGACGTAGAACCGCCAGGGTTGGGTCATCCGGTGGGTGGGGGCCCAGGCGGCGGCTTCCAGCAACGTGGTGAGGACCTCCCGGCTGACCGGGGCGCCGGTAAAATCCTTGGTGGTGCGCCGGGTGCGGATGGCGGTGAGGGTGTCCATGGTTTGGGCTTTTTTTAGTGGTCAGGGCTTGGTGATGGTGGCTGGCGCGGCGGGGACCAGGACCAGGAGGGCGTTCACCCGGCTGGTGCCTCCGGCGAGTTCTGGGCCGCTCTTGCCCGCGGTCCACAGGGTGGCGGCGTGGGCGGCCGCGAGCTTCTGGGCGGTTTCAATTGCCGGGAGGACCCCGCCCTGGGCGGCGAATCCGTCGAGGAAGGGCAAGAGGTCCGGGGGCACCAGGCCGAGCACCGGACGTTCGGGGGTGGCCTTCTGCACCAGCCAGCCCGGGGGCGTGGGCAGGCGTTTGCGGTCGCGGATGCGCTCGGCTTCCCACCAGCTCACCAAGTGGTGTTCCGGGGTAGGCTTGCCCTTTTGATCAACGCTGCGCCACCAGGCGGGACCTTCCGGCTGGGCAGCGGTGATCGGGGTGTCGGCGGTGAGCCGGCCGGCTTCGTCTACGGTGACCTGCTGGCTGCGCCAGACCACGCCGTCCCAACGGCCCAGGTGGTAGGTGCCGGCGGCGTTCAGGGTGATCTTCTCGCTGGTGCCCCAGGCTTCGCCGTTGACGTAGGCCATGCCGCTGCCGTCGAGGGTGTGGCGCAGCTCGGTGACCGGGATCCGGGCGAGGGTGACGGTGAGCAGGGCGTCGTTGCCTGGGACGATGTGGGCGGGGCCGCGCCATTGCAGGGTCGGTCCGGTCTGCTTGGCCCGGACCTCCAAGCGGTGGTCCCCCAGGGGGGCCTGGACCGGTTCATTGCCCACCGCTTGCCACGGGCCGTCGTCAAAACGGGCCTCCACTTTGGGATGGTCGACGATCAGGCGGAGGGGAGCCTGGGCCGCCACCACGGGCTTGCTGCCCGGGGCGAGGAGGAACCACACGCCGGTGAGGGTCAGGGCGGCCAGACCGGCGGCGGCCCCGGCGATCAGCAGGGTGGGCCGGGTGGCCTGGGCGGGGGTCCAGACGCCGGTGGACAAGGCGGTGGCCAGGGCCTCAGCGGTGGGACGCTTCAGGGGATTCTTGTCCAGGCAGCGGTCGATCAGGGGGCCCAGGGTTCGCGGCAGGAGGGGATTCAGTTCCGCCAGGGGCTGTTGCCTGTCCTCCAGGTGGGCCTTCATCACGTCGTAGGCGGTCTGGCCGTTGAACGGCGGTTTTCCGGCCAGGGCGTGGTACAGGGTCGCCCCCAGGCAATAGATGTCCGACGCGGCGGTGACGCTCTTGGCCTCACGGATCGCCTCGGGGCTGACGTACAAGGGTGTGCCCACCACCATCCCCGAGCCGGTGAGGCGGAGGGAATCCGGGTCGTCCACCTGCTTGGCCAGGCCCAGGTCGGTGATCTTGGCGATCCCTTCTTTGCTGATCAGGATGTTGTCCGGCTTGAGGTCCCGGTGGACGATCCCCTGGCCGTGGATTGCCGCCAGTCCGTTGGCGATTTGGGTGCCGTAGGTGATCACCGCGTCCACGTCCAGGGCGCCCACCGGGCGCTCCGTCGGGGGTGTAGTCCGGTCCTGGGTCAGGCGCTTGTCCAGTAGGCCGCCCAGGGAATCGCCGTCGACGAATTCGAGGACCAAGTACAGTCGGGTGCCAGCCTCGCCGGCATCCAGGATCCGCACCACGTTGGGGTGGATTACCGCCGCCGAGGCCCGGCCTTCCCGGAGGAATCGTGCCCGGGCATTGCCGTGGACGCTGGTGAGGAACTTCACCGCCACCGGCCGGGCCAGGGCTTCGTGCCAGCCCTTGTAGACCACGCCCATCGCACCCGCGCCCAGTTTGTGCTGGAGGGTAACATTGCCGATCTTGGTGCCGAGTTTCGGATCGAGCTTGGGATCGCTGGCGGGAGGCATGGGATCAACCGGCGAAGTGCTTGGACAGGCGCGGTCCGTCCTGGCCGGCGTAGGTGTTGCCGCATACGCCGTACAGCCGGCTGCAGGGCTGTTGCAGCGCCTCGTAGGCCATGGTGCAGATCGGCTGGCCGTGGCGGAGGATCAGGTCGTCCTGGTGGGGCCGGACCTCCAGCACCGCCGGCCGGCCGGTGGGCACGCCCCCGTCCAAGCCCCAGCCGGGATCGAAGAACCCGGCGTAATGGGCCCGGAAATCCCCGGCGGTGGGGTCGTAGGGCACCATTTCGCAGGCCAGGTCCGCGGGGACCACGACTTTTTCCCGGGTGACTAGGATGTAGAAGCGGTCCTGTTCCAGGAACAGCATGCCGGACTCTGGGCGATGGACGGGCTCGAAGAAATCCCCCGGCCGGTGCCGGCCCAGGGCCAGCAGATCCAGGGGCTTGTGGGTGCGTTTGGCGACCCAGCCCACTTGGTTCCGTTCCAGGTCCGCGCCCATCACCACCCGGCCGTCGAACACGCAGGAGGCCGGAGCGGCGGTGCCATCGGGGTTCAACAGCAACGGGGCGGCGGCGTGGCGGGCGGTGATCTCCCGCTGGCCCAGCAGGCGGCGGTCCCGGAACACGATCATCTGGTTCAGGCTGACACCGGCGGCGGCGATGATTGGGAAGCTGCGGGGGATTAGCTCGCACCACAGATCACCGTGGTGGCCGGCGGGAATTCGGTCATAGCGCGGGCTGCCGTCGCACAGGACCCGGGTGGCCAGATCCACCCGGCCGGTGGAAGACTTGCCGTTGGCGTAGGCCTCAAGGCCCGGCTCCAGGGCGCAGCGTTCTTCCAGGCGAACCCAGTACACCTGATTACGGCCCAGACACACCGGTTCGGACAGGTCGATCCGCTCCAGGGCCAGGCCGGCGGCCAGGGCGCGGACGGATTCCCCGGCAATGGGCAGCACCGAGCCAGGCATCCGGTAGGCCTCCCGGGACAGGCGCAGGTCGATGCTGGCGGGCTGGATCTGGCCGGCGGTCAGGGGGACATCCGCCCGGACCATCCCCGCCGTCACCAGGGCGGTCAGCCCCGCAGCTTCCAAGGTTCCGGATCCGGCAAGAAGGGCGCTCATAGGAGGGGCGGACTATGGGCTGGCGAGGTGGCCTTCAATGGCGGTTCGTCACGACATCCGCAGGACCACGGTGGACACCGCCAGGCAGGGGATCTTGCCGGCGTTCTCGTAGATGTGCTTATGATGGCCGGGGAACTGCATCAGGGTGCCGGTTTCCAGTTCCACCCGGTCGTCGTCGATGTGGATCACCGCCGCGCCCTCGATCACCAGAAAGAATTCCTGGGCGCCCTGGGGATGGGGCCGGCCGACGCTGCGGCAGCCGGGCTGGAGGGTGACGTGGTGGATTGCCACGCCCTTGCTGGCGATGGGAGACACCAGGCGGGCCAGGTAGCGGCCGCCTTCGGCCCGGTAGTCCTGCATTTCCCGGGGGGTGACCTTGTAATAGCGCTCTTCCGGGGCGGAGATCACCAACTCATCCAGGGGGACTTCTAAAGCCCGGGCGACGGCGACCACGGTGGTCAGGCCGGGATTCATCCCCGGCTGTTCCAGATTGGCAACGGTGGCCCGGGGCAATCCGGCGGCTACGGCCAGTTGAGCTTGGGTCAGACCGGCCCGTTTGCGCAGGCGGCGGAGGTTCTCGGCAAGGGCGTGCATGCTTCCAAAGTCTGGGCAGGAATTCCAGGATGCCAGCACACAGCGGGAGCAATTCCCACCGATCCGGCTTGTGGATCCAGACCCCGGTTCCCATCATCCGGCCCGAACCCCAGGACTTGCCCATGGATCGCCGCCAATTCCTCAAGACCGCCGGTGCTGTCGCCGGCAGCTACATCTTGGCGGACCGGCTCCCCGGTGCAGACTCCGCCCCCCAGGAACCCCACATGCCCGTCACTCTCCCCGCCTTGCCCTACGCCACCGACGCCCTCGAGCCCTTCCTGACCAAGGAAAATCTCGAGCTGCACCACGGCAAGCACCACAACGCCTACGTCGTCAAGCTCAACGAGCTGAAGCCCGACGCCACCGATGCCGCCCTGGAAAGCATCATCCTGTCCTCGGAAGGCGGGATCTTCAACCAGGCCGCCCAGATTTGGAACCACACGTTCTACTGGAAGAGCATGAAGCCCAAGGGCGGCGGCAAGCCCACCGGCGCCATCGCCGCGAAGATCGACGCCGACTTCGGCGGCTACGACAACTTCCGCAAGGAGTTCATCAACGCGGGCAGGACCCAGTTCGGCTCCGGCTGGGCCTGGCTGGTGGTCGAAGGCGGCAAGCTCAAGGTCGTCAAGACCGC
>CANIXE010000220.1 GCA_947470885.1 Planctomycetota bacterium | reverse complement strand
TCTAGAACAGGAAGGCGCCCGCCCAGAGGCTTTGGATGATCTCTTCCGCGTGCTCCACAGCATTAAAGGCAATGCTTCATTTCTGGATCTCACCCGGGTGGTTTCCCTCGCCCATGCCGGAGAAACCGCCATGGATGGCGTGCGCAAGGGTCTGCGCCGCCTGGAAGGCGAACTTGCTGATGTGCTGCTGGCCACCGTGGACCGATTAAAAGTCATGATCGCCACCCCGGACCTGGGGGCCAGTACCGCGATTGATGATTTGATTCACCGTTTCAGCCAGAGCCAAGACGACAGTGCCCGGCCCGAGCCTTCCGAGCCCGGTGCGCCCATCATTCCTGTCGCACTTTCCACTGCCCAATACACCGCCCAGCACACCGCCGCCCCGGTGCCCACCACCACCCAGATCGCCCGCAAGCCCATCGAGCCGGCAGCGACGATGCGTGTCCCGGTGCGCTTCCTGGATGAACTGCTGCGCCACACCGGGACGATGGTGATGGCCAGGAATCAGCTGCTGACCCGCCATCAATTCGGCGACGATGTGGCGTTCGCCACCTTGTCCCGGTGCATCGCCGAGGTCCATAAAAGCGTGGTCCAAAGCCGGATGGTGCCGGTATCGGAACTGTTCGACCGCTTCCACCGGGTGGTCCGAGATCTATCCCGTCGCCTGGGCAAGGAGGTCGAATTGCAGATCGATGGTGGCGAAATTGAGCTGGATCGGACCATCCTGGAGACTTTCGCCGATCCCTTGACCCACCTGGTTCGCAACGCCCTGGACCACGCCCTGGAGATCCCGGACGAACGGATCGCCGCCGGCAAGCACCGCACCGGCCGCCTGGTCCTCAGGGCTTATCAACAATCAGGTGAGATCATCGTTGAGGTGGAGGACGACGGCCGGGGCATCGATCCTGAACTGGTCCGGCGCAAGGCCGTGGAAAAGGGCCTTCTGGATCGGGTGAAGGCCGCCGCCCTGGGCCGCCGGGAATGCATCGAGCTGATCATGCTTCCCGGATTCTCCACCCGGGCTGAGGCCACCGACCTGTCCGGCCGGGGTGTGGGCATGGACGTGGTGAAGACCAACATCGAACGGATCGGCGGTACCATCGGCATCCACACTGAGCTGGGCACCGGTACCATCTTCGCCTTCCGCCTGCCCATGACCCAGGCCATCGTATCATCTTCATTGATTCTCGCCCTGGTAGTGGTGGTGGGCGATCAGCGGTATGCCATCCCGGAATCCGCGGTGAATGAAATCATCCGCATCGATCCTCAGGATCCCGCGGACCGGCTCACCGGCCTGGAGGGCCGGGATGTCTACCAGCTCCGCAACAAGGTTCTGTCCATCATCCACCTGGAGGACGCCTTCGGCGAACCCCGCACCTTCGTTCATCCACGCACCGGCGAAATCCTCCCCGACCGACGGGTCCGCCTGGTGGACCGCCGCCAGGAACAATCCCCCGAAGAAGCTGCCCGCTGGGCCAGCCGGCGCAGCGGCGGCGAACGCCGGCGCACCCGCCAGACCCTGGTGGTGGTGGAATTCCGCCGCTCGCTGTTCGGTTTGATGATCGACAAGGTCCAGGGCATCGAGGAAATCGTCGTCCGCCCCACCCCGGCCCTGGTGAAAAGCGCCTCGGCGTTTTCCGGGCACACCGTTCTCGGCGATGGCCGGGTGGTCCTCCTCCTCGACCTGCCTGGAGTGGTGGCGCGGATGGGCCTGCATTTCACCGAACACGACCAGGAGCACACGAAGGGAACTCGGGCCCTGCGCACCGGTCAACAGATGGTGCTGTTCAATGGGGCCCAGGGCGAGCACTTCGCCATCCCCCTGATGATGATTTCCCTGATCGAGAAGATTGCAGCGGCAGATATCCGCCGGATCGGCAGCCGGGAGTTCTTCCAACGTAAACAGGAAACCATCCCCCTCCTGCGTCTGGACAAATACCTGGATGTGTCGCCCCTTCCCATGTCCGGGGAATACCACCTGCTCATCCCGGCCCATGTCCACCACCCCATCGGAATCCTCGCCGGACCGGATCTCCAGATCATTGATGTGGCGGACCGTTTCGACGGGCGGGTCGAGAACAAGCACGGCCTGGTGGGCACGTTCCTCCATCAGAACCAACTGGTGATGCTCCTGGATATCTACGGTCTTTTCGCCGCTGCCGCCCCAGAACATTACACCCAGCAAGACCGGGAATTGGGAGGCCCGGCGCGGATCCTCCTGGCCGAGGACACCTTGTTCTTCTGCAAGCTCATGCAGCAATACTTGAAACTTCCGGGAATCGAACTCACCGTGGTCTACGATGGCCAGCAGGCCTGGGAGCTGCTGGGCAAACGACGGGAGCGCTTTGATCTGATCCTGTCCGACATCGAAATGCCCAACATGAATGGCTTTGATCTGGTCCGAAATATCAAGGGTCATCCCGACCTGCGGACCACCCCGGTGATCGCCCTCACCAGTCTCAGTGATGAGGAAAGCCGACGTCGAGGCATGAAGGCCGGCTTTGACGAATACGCCGTGAAGATCGACAAGGATTCCCTCCTGAACCTGGTCTATACCTACCTCAAGCGGAGGATCACCGGATGAACCGTTTCACCGGACAGATCACCGTTTTCGTCGTCGCCGACCGGCGCTATGGCGTCCCCGTGCTGTTGGTGGAAGAATTCTTCCGCCCGGTGCCCATTACTCCGGTCCCCGGATCCGACCCGCGGATCGTCGGGATCATCAACCTGCGGGGGGTCAGCGCCACGGTGGTGGACCTGCGCCGGGTCCTGGGGCTGCCGCCCCGGGCCGCCGGGGAAACCACCCGGATGGTAATGCTGGAAACCGAGGAGCGCCTGTCCCCGGAAGCGAAAGCGGCCGGACTCACCGCCTTCGCCGAACCGGTGGCCCTCCAGGTGGACCGGGTGGAGCAGGTCGCCTTGGTCCGGGACCAGCCATTCCATCCGCCCCCTGCCCACATCGGCCACGGCTTCGCCACCGGCGTCTATGAGATGGCCGATGGCTACCTGACCCTCCTCTCTGTCCAGGCGATCCTCGCCAGCATCGTCGCCTCGAACCCTGCCTCCGGGAAAACCGCGCCATGAATTCCCTCGCCTCCGCCGCCCCGGCCCCCCAGGTCGCCACCCTGCCGGCCAGCACCGTCCCAGCATTCTCGATCTTCCACCCGGTGATCACCTACGAGCACCGAGAATTCTACGAACGGATCATCGGCGAACTCAACGGCATCTTCCCGATCTGCAACCAAGGCAAATGCACCGCGGTGGAGATCAGCGAGAACGCCACGGAACAGGAGCAGATCACCGACCTGATGAAGAAAGTGGAGACGTTCTCCGGCGAACTGCTGAACGTCACCAAGAAGCTGTTCGACCAGTTCTACCAGGCCAAGGATCAGTTCTGCCGGTCCATCTACGCCAACACCTCGTACAACCTGATCAACCTGCTGGACCGGAACCTCCTGGAGCGCACCTGCGACGTCCGCTGGTGGGCCATGGAATCCGCCTTCGGCGCCTGCTTGGAGGGCCGGGACCACTGGGTTGCCGCCAGCGCCGCCCTGGCCATCGGCCTCGACCGGGTGCGAGTCCGCTTAGCCACCCAAGATGCCCTGGCCACCGCCACCCTGTTCAACGAATTGGCCAAGCCGGTCCCCGCCTTGCTGATCCCCGCCCGACGGGAGACCCTACTGCGCCACCTGGAGCGGGCCCTGGCCATCGCCGATCCCGAGACCCGAGACCTGGGCGCCACGGCCAAAAGCGCCGCCGAGGAGTTCCAGGCCCGGATCCATTTCGCCTGCGAACGCCTGGAGGACATCCGCACCAGCTATACCCTGTACCGCGACCTGGTGCTGTGCGACCGGGACGGCCATGTGTTGGCCACCAGCGTCTCCGCCTCCCGGGAACGCCTGCTGGGCCAGGATCTGGCGAAGGAATCCTGGTTCCCCGGGGCCTTGGGCACCCGGGATGGCAACGACTACCACGCCTCGGACATCACTGTTTCGTCGGTGGTGGAAGGTGCCGCGTTGGTCTATGGCACGGCCCTGCGCCAGGGCGGCGAGGCCACCGGCGCGGCCCAGGGCGTCCTCGGGGTGTTCTTCGACTTCCTGGGGGAAACCCGACTGATCCTGGAAGACTACCTGCCCAAAGACGCCCAGGGCCGGCCCCTGGACGGCTGGTACAGTTTCCTGACGGATCGGGCCAACGTGGTCATCGCCAGCAACGACGAAATCGCCTGGCCCGTGGGCCAGCCCGCCCACCTCCCCAGACGCCACCGGATGCTGGGCAAAGGTGAACGGGCCTCGTCCTACGTGGTGGTGGAGGGCGCCGACGCCGCCCTGTTTTCCGCCCGGACCGACGGCTATCTGGACTACCCAGGCCTAGGGTGGACCAGCCACCTAGTCCTGCCCAAGTCCCAGATCTTTGACTTAGCAAATTCCGGTCGGCCCCCGGCCCTGACCATCCAGGAACTGATGCGCAGCCGGGTCATCCCTGACATCAACAAAGAAACCTACGCCAAGGTCCAGGACGACAAGGAAAGCATCAAGCTCATCAGCCTGAACGGCATCGTCTTCGCCAGCAAGCTGGGGAAGCGGGGCGTGGCCCTGGGCCCGATTTTCGACCAGATCACCAAGACCGGCGATTTCGCCACCAGCATGATGGAAAAACTGCTGGCGGAGATGGCCGTGGGGGAACTGG
>CANIXE010000219.1 GCA_947470885.1 Planctomycetota bacterium | reverse complement strand
GGCGACGGGCAGGTACGAGCGGACGCCGACCCGGATGCTAGGCATGGCCAGGACCAGGAAGAACGCATACACCGGGACCAGGAACAGGTTGAGCAGCCAGGTGAGGGCGAAGTCGAAACCGCCGGCGCCGCTGGTCGCCCAGGAACCCACTTTGGAGGGGATTTCAGCCAAGGAGGAACGTACGGATTCTTCCACCCGGGCCACCAGGGCGGCCACGGTTTGGCTGCCCATGGCCCCTTCGCCATCCAGGGCCGCGCCGGCGGCATTCAGCAGTTCGCGGCTGGTGCCCTGGCCGGCCTTAGCGGCGGTCTCCAGTTGCAGGGCGAGGGCGGTGGCGGCTTCCCGTTGCTCCACGGTGAGATGGGCCATCCGGGCGGTGCGCAAACGCAGAATCAAGGGATCCTGGCTCTCAGGCTTATCCTGGGTGGGATTCGCATCCGCCTGGATCCGCCGGGCGGCCCGGGCCAGGACCAGGGCGATCCGGTTCAGTTCTGCGCCCGCAGCGCACAACCGGCCCAACCAGGCCACCCGATCGGACTCGGGCACCAGGGCGGCGTGCTCTTCCACTTCCCGCAGGGTTGGGCCGATCCAGGTGGGATTCCATTCCGTGCCGGCGCTGGGATGGGTGGCCACCGGCCAATCCCCGGGCGGGGCGTAGGAACGGGCGGCCTTCATCAGGTCGCCTAGTTCCCGGCGGAGCCCGGCGGTGTCTTCGGCGGCCACGGCGATGGTGGTCAGGGCCGTTTCCCCCAGGCCCAGGCCGAGGTTGACGCGCAGGCGGTTTTGTCCGTCCTCCAACCATTTGAGGGAGCGGGAGAGCATTGCGGCGTTGCGTTGGCCGTCGTGATTGGCGTCATCGAACGGTTCGCCCGGGTCATAACGACCGTTGGCGTTCCGGTCGACGTAGCTTTCCCCCTGGAAGACCTTGATTGAGAGGTCGATGCCCTGGCGGACCACGGCGGGAACCACCAGGGCCACGGTGCCTGCCAACAGCAGGCTGCCGATGCCGAACAATAGGCCGGCGGCGAAGGTCCGGCGAATCCCCAGGCGCCCCAGGGCGTCCACCAGGGGCATGACCACGTAGGCGATGGCGAAACCGACGGCCACCGGAGCCAGGACCTCCCCCAGGGCCGCGGCGATGGGCTGGGTGATGTTGGCGGTTTCCCGGAGGGCGAAGCTGCAGGTGGCTACTGTGGCGGCGATCACCAGGACCTTGATCCAGGGGTGATCGAGCAGGCTTTTCATGGGATCATTCACGACGGTGCATCCAGGCCCAGGCGGCGGCGGTAGCGCAGGTCCAGGGCCGCCGCCAGGGGGCCGCCCCGGAAGTCCTCGATGCGATCCTCGGGTTGCTTGGCGAAGACCCCGTCGGCGATCAATTGGAAGGTGATCCCGCCGATGTCGTCGCTGGTGTGGATTCCCAGGTCCCGAAGCACCTGGTCGGCGAGGGTACCCCAGCGTTCCGCCGCGAGGTCGACCACGCCATCAAGCAGCTGCTGGGCGGTGAGATGACGGTTCCCAGTTTGTTCGGTGTGCTTTTCGTAGAGGACTGCCGCCCGGGTCAGGGCCTCGGTGATGAACTGGGCGGCTTCCGCAGAATAGCGGCCAGTGGAGGGTGCAGGTCCGGCCATGGTCAGCGGGCCCGCCGGGGGGAGATTTCCAGGTATTCCACCACGGAGTCTTTGGGCAGGGTCAGGCGCAGGACCGCCGGGGAACCCAGGCGTAGACCTTGGCGGTTCAGGCGCTGTTCCTGGCGGCCGATCCACGTGCGGATGCCATCTTCGGTCAGCTCCAGGGCGATGGGCACCCGCAGGCCGGGCAAACGTTCCTGGCGGAGCAACGTCACGGGCTTTTCATCTTCCCGTAGGCCGCACTGAACCGTGGTGGCGCCGCCACCGACCACCCCCAGGGGCGGTACGCTGACGAACCACTGGACGAGGTGCCGGGGGTCCTGCTGCTCGGCGGTTTCCAACAGGATTCCCGACCAGCCGGTCTGGGGCAAGGTAATGACCAAGTTGACGAACAGGGTGCCCTGGCCGTAGGGGCCCAGGCTGGCCTGGCTGTATTCGCTGACCATCAGGCCGGCGGCCTTGTCGAGGTGCCACGCGGGGGCGGCGCTGTTGGTGGCGATCTCCAGTTCGGTCATCGCCTGCTGGGCGTTGGCGGAATCCTGGGTGAAGGCCACCCGCAGGGAGCGGAGCTGGAGGAGCTGGCTTTCCACCTGGGCCAGGCGGTCCCGTAATTCACCGTAGTTCCGTTCCTGGCCCAGGCGGGCGCGCAGTTCCTGGAGCGAGCGGGTGTGCTCTTTGTCGAGCTGCTGGCGCTGGCCCAGCTGCATCTCCAGGAGCTGGGGTTCCAGGCGGGCCAGGTCCTTTTCATACCCCCGGCGGGTGGAATCGATCCACCGGGGGATATAGATGATGGCGGCAGCGAGGATCAGGATCAGCAGGGCGGTGACGCAACCCCAGACGATCCGGGGATGGAAGCGCAACTGGGCACGGATCTGGGAACGCACCGGCACCCGGCCATACCAGCCCAGCGTGCGGTTGGGGGGCAGGGCGGTGAATTCGTCCAGGTCGGCGATGAACTGGGCCATCGTCTGGTAGCGGTCCTCCCGGCGGAAGGCCATCGCCTTGAGGATGATCCGCTCCAGCGAGACGGGAAAGCCGGGACGGTGCTCCCGGGGCCATTTGGGTTCATAGCGTTCGCTGCGGAGGGCGTTGAGGACGCTTTCCCGGTCGTTCTTGTGGGCGTAGGGCAGGCCACCCTGGGTCGCGAACTCGTAGAGCACAACTCCGAGGGAATAGATGTCCGAACGGGCGTCGACGGCCTTGGCGTCGGTGGCCTGTTCGGGGCTCATGTAGTCCAGGGTACCGATGATCTGGCCGGTGCGGGTCAGGCCGTCGGTCAGGTCCGCATCCTTGGCGATGCCGAAGTCGGTGAGGTAAGGCTGGTCCACCGAGCCGAGGATGTTCTCGGGCTTGAGATCCCGGTGGATCACGTTCTGGCTATGGGCGTGGTCCAGGGCCAGGGCGATGCAGCGGATCAGGTGGACGGTCTCGCCGATCGTGAGGTTGTCCTTGTCGATCCGGGATTCCGCCAGATCCATGACCATGAACGCCAGGTCCCGGTAGCGGCCCCGGTCCAGGGCCAGGCCCTGGAGGGCGCCCTGGGGTCCGTCATCGCCGTTGATGGCGTGGACGGTGATGATGTGGGGATGGTCCCCCAGGCGCTGGGCCAGGCGGGCTTCCTGGAGGAAGCGATTGTAGCCCGGAGTGCCGTGGCGGGCATTGCACAGTTTCAGGGCGAAACGGGCATCCGCCGGCAGGTTGATGCCCAGCAGGCGGCTGGCGACCCGGGCCTGGTCCTCCCGGGAGGCCCGGGCGAGTTCCCGGCGCAGGGCGGCCCGTCCGGCCTCGCCAGAATCCGGGACGTGGAGGGCGAATAGCTGGGCGAAATCGTATTCCGCCTCGTAGACCTCGCCCATGCCACCCCGGCCGATGCCCCGCACCAGGCGGAAGGCACCGATGATCTCACCCACCAGCGGGTAGGGCTCATCACGACGGGGGGACTCGGCCATGGGCGGCGACTATGACTGGGCTTGCGTCCTGGTCCACCTCGGCGCCTTTGGCGCCCGGTCAGGACGACTGGACGACCGGACGACCGGTCGTCCGGGAATATTCCCTTGGACCTGCCCCGTCCGTGGCCAACATCCACCCCCCACCAACGATCCCCACGTCCGGAATCCCCCCGCATGAACGCCAGCATCAGCGCCCTGCTCGACCTCCAGGTGATCGACACCGAACGCCAGAAGCTCAAGCGCGCCCGGGAGGCCAAGCTGGTCCGCCTGGCCGACGCCGACAAGTCCGCCCTCGCCGCCGAGGAACAGGCCAAGGCCGCCCAGGCCGACGTCGATCGCCAGGATGCCCTGATCCGCACCTACACCACCGACGTCCAGCGTTGTGAAACCCAGGTGGCGGATTTGCGGGTCAAGCAGCCCGAGGCCAAGACCAACAAGGAGTACATGGACCTGATCAATGCGATCGAGGCCGCCAAGTTGGAAAAGGTCAAGCGGGAGGGATCCCTGAAGGAACTGAACGCCCGGATCGAGGCCCTCCAGGCCACGGTCTCCGCCAAGGCCGCCAAGGCCGCCGAGCTGCGGGCTGCCCACGCCGCCCTGGCCGCCAGCGATGGCGCCGCGACCCAGATCTCCCCGGAAGAGGCGGACCTCACCGCCCGTTATGATGCCAAGCGCAAGGACGTGGATCCCGCGTTCCTCGACCAGTACGAGCGCCTGGTGAAGGCCCGTTCCAAGTCGCCCCTGTTGCGGGTGGATGCCAAGACCCGGGCCACCCCGTTCGGCTCGATCCTCTCGGCCAATGCCCTGGAGCAGATCCGCGCCGGCAAGCTGGTGATCGACCGGCAGACGAATTCGATTTTGTATTTGGGGTAATTGCCCTGCGGGCGACGTTGGGCCTGTGGGCGACGTTGGTCCGATATGCTTCGCCGTTGGGCCGCTATGCTCCCCGTTGTTCGCAACGGGGAGTTTTCGTTGTGGTGAGTCGCCGGGGGGTGAACAGTGCCCCGGACTCGCGCCGGCGCTCCCGGGAAACGGCGGCGCTCCCGGGAAACGGCGGCGCCCCCGGGAAACGGCGGCGCCCCCGGGAAACGGCGGCGCTCCCGGGAAACGGCGGCGCTCCCGGGAAACGCTGGCGCTCCAGCGCCGCAACGGGGC
>CANIXE010000218.1 GCA_947470885.1 Planctomycetota bacterium | reverse complement strand
GGATCCCCCAGCGCAAACCGCGCAAGCTGCGCAAACGCCCCAACCGAAAACCGCTCCGATCCAAACCCAGGTTCAGGCCGTGCCACCCCCCGTGCGCCGCCCCCCGCCCCCCGCTCCCCGGCCCAAAACCGCCGACGGCGACCCCTACGAACTACCCCCAGTGACCCTGCTGGACGTCCAACCCCAGCGCCGGGAAGCCGAACACGAATTGGAGAAGCAGCAAACCACCAAGGCCATCGAAACCGCCTTCAATGGCTTCAACATCGACGTGGAAGTGGTGGGGGCGACCCGGGGTCCGGTGGTCACCCAGTACGAGATGCGCCTGCTGGATGAAGGCATGCGGGTCAACAAGGTCGAGGGCTATGAAAAGGACCTGGCGATGAAGCTGGGTACCGGGGGTATCCGCATCGTCGCCCCCCTGCCGGACAAGACGACCATCGGCGTCGAGGTTCCCAACAAGGTGAAGGCCGCGGTGGTGATGCGGGACCTGGTGGAAGAGGCCGACTGCGCCAGCCTGGCCCTGCCGGTGATCATCGGCCGCGATGCCATCGGCCGGCCGATGGTCGCCGACCTGGCCAAGGCCCCCCACCTGCTGGTGGCGGGCGCCACCGGCATGGGCAAGTCCGTGTGCATGAACGCGATGATCTGCTCGATTCTGCTCTACAAGGGGCCGGACGAGGTGAAGTTCATCATGATCGACCCCAAAATGGTCGAACTGGCGGGCTATGAAGGCATTCCCCACCTGCTGACCCCCCCCATCACCGACATGACCAAGGCCCACGCCGCCCTGGACTGGGCCTGCAGGACGATGGACGAGCGGTACGAATCCCTGAAAGCCACCGGCGTCCGCGATCTCGCCAGCTACAATTCCCTGGGCGAGGACGAGATCCGCTTCCGCCTGGCGAAGCGGGGGATCAAACTGGAGGACCTGGCCCACGGCAAAGCCCGGATGGAATACATCGTGGTTCTCGTCGACGAATACGCCGACTTGATGATGGTGAACAAGGAGGTGGAAAAGAGCATCGTTCGCCTCGCCGCGAAATCCCGGGCCTGCGGCATCCACGTCATCCTCACCACCCAGCGCCCCAGCGCCGACGTGGTCACTGGCCTGATCAAGTCCAACCTGCCCAGCCGAATTTGCTTCCGGGTCGTGGACAAGAACAACAGCCGGGTGGTCCTGGATGTCAGTGGTGCGGAAAATTTGCTGGGCAAGGGCGACTTGCTGTTCCTCCAGCCGGGCACCAGCTTTCCAACCCGGGGCCAGGGCGTGTGGCTGAAGGACAGCGAAATCACCGCCATCGTCGACCACGCCCGCAGCCAGGGCACCCCGGAGTACGATGAAAGCATCGTCGCCGTGGGCGCGGTGGCGACTGTGGACGGCAGCGAACCCGGGGGCTCCTCAGGAGGTGGCGGCAGCAGCGGTGGCGACTGGATCCGGGACCGGGGCCTCCACGAGGCCGTCCAGGCAATGTACCGCCACGACAAGACCGGGGCCGACTTTTTGCGTCGGAAAATGAACATCGGTTATAATCGTGCCACCGCCATCGTTGAACAACTGGAGGATCTGGGTGTCGTCGGCCCCCAGAAATCCAGCGCCTCCCGGGATCTGCTGATCTCCTGGGACGACTGGATCGATCTGCTGAAAAAACACGGCGGCTCGTGGGAAGAAGGCGATGAGATCTACCTAAACCCCCTGGTGGTGGGATGAGCGGAACGGAATCCCCCAGCGTCCTGGTCACCAGTCTGGGCCTGATGGGAGGCAGCCTGGCTGCCGCTCTCCATGGCGCAGGCTGGCGAGTGGAATTGCACCATCACCGACCCGAAGTCGCCCTCGCCGCCGAACGGAAAGGCTGGGGCCGGGCGGTGCCCTCCTTCCACCAGGCCACGGCGGACATCGTGGTCATCTGCACTCCGGTAAGCGTGATTCCCCAGGTCGCCCGTCAGGCCGCCGCCGCCCTACCCCGGGCGGTGATCACCGATGTGGGCAGCACCAAGCGCCACCTCTGCGCCGAACTGACCGACCTGGGGGGCCGTTTCATCGGCAGCCACCCGATGTGCGGCAGCCACCGCCAGGGCCTCGACAACGCTGATCCTGACCTGTACCGCCAGCGGCTGACCCTCCTCACCCCCGGCGCGGACACCACCCCAGACCGCCTGGAGCTGGTCCGCAGGATGTGGCGGGCGGTGGGCTGCCGACTCCTGGAAATCGATCCGGAGACCCACGACCGGCTGGTGGCGGAAGCCAGCCATCTGCCCCATGTCCTGGCCTCCCTGGCCGCCAGCCAGCTCAGCCCAGCGGCAGCCCCGGTCTGCGCCGGAGGTTTCCGGGACACCACCCGGGTCGCCAGCGCCTCCTCCGAGCTGTGGGCGGACATCCTGGTCAGCAACGCCGCCGCCCTCGCACCCCTGCTGACCGGCAGCGCCGCCCGCCTGGAGCAGTTGGGCTCCCTGCTGGCCGCTGGCGATCGGCAAGGAGTGACCGCCTGGTTGGCGGAAGGTAGGCTCGGACGGGGACGTTTCGATGCACTACACGCATTGAAAGCCCCGCAAGACCTTGCGCCTACCGGTTTTTCCCGATCATTTCACGATCCCAACCACCCCGGATAAAGAGCATCCCATGGCCGTTGACCTCGCTGCCGCCGCCGCCGTCGCCCCCGAACATCGCCACCGCAAGGGTCAGAGCTACCCGAACCCCCTGGCGGGGAACCCCGGCAAGCCCCAGTTCCCGGCCACGGTGAAGCGCGCCGACGGTTCAGCCCTGGATGTGGCCTGCCCCGTCGCCACCCGGGTGGCCGTCGCCCTGATGGACATGAACGCAGTCATCGGCGGCGCCGCTTGCCACTGGGGCGGTCCCGCCGCCCTGGCCGAACTGATGTCCTCGATCCACGGAGTGATGTTCAGCCGCCCCGGCATCTGGTCCGACCACTTCAACTTCGCCAATGATGCCGGTCACACCGAAAACGGCCTGTACGCCCTCAAGGCCAACTACGGCTTCGCCGGAGTCACCGTTGAAGGCCTCAAGGGCTTCCGCTCCATCAAGAGCAAGCTCACCGGCCACGGCGAAAGCCACATCTTCCCCGAAGGCGTCATGGTCAGCAACGGGCCCCTCGGCTCGTCCCTGCCCATCGCCCAGGGTCTGGCCATGGCCGATCGTCTGGCCGACAGCAAGCGCACCACCATCACCGTCATCAGCGACGGCGCGATGATGGAAGGCGAAGCCAAGGAAGCGGTCAGCGCCATCCCCGGTCTCGCCGCCAAGGACTTGGTCAACCCGTTCGTCCTGGTGATATCGGACAATAACACCAAGCTGTCGGGCCGGGTCGACGCCGATGCCTTTTCGATGCAGCCCTACTTCGAATCCCTGGCCACCCAGGGCTGGACGGTGATCAAACTGGCCAACGGCAACGACCTCCAGGCCGCGTTCAGCGCGGTGGAGAAAGCCGTCGCCTTGGCCGAGGCCGACCGCACCAAGCCGGTGGTCCTCTGGGCCAAGACGGTCAAGGGCTTCAGCGTTGCCAGCACGGAAAAATCCGCCTCTGGCGGCCACGGCTACCCTCTGGGTGGAGGTGACGTCGGCACGGGCAAGCTGCGTGCCTTCGTGACCGAGATCCTCGCCGGCAAGCCCCTCGCCGCGCCCTTCGAGGCCTGGGTCAAGGAATTCGAGGACGCTGCCGCGGCCAAGGCCGCCAAGGCTGCCACTGCAGGCACCACAGCGCCGGCCGCTCCCGCGGTGAAGAAGGACAAGATCCAGGGTGGCTTCCCCAAGGCGATGATCGCCGCCGCCGACAAGGGCATCCCCGTGGTCAGCGTCAGCGCCGATCTGCAGGGTTCCACCGGCGTGGCCCCGTTCCGGGCCAAGTACCCCCAGTTCTCGTTTGAGGTCGGCATTGCCGAATCGAACATGGTGAGTGCCGCCGCCGGGTTCTCGAAGCAGGGCTACATCCCCGTGGTCGACACCTTCGCCCAGTTCGGTGTGACCAAGGGCCTGCTGCCCATCTGCATGGCCAACCTGAGCCAGTCCCCGGTGATCGGCATTTTCACCCACACCGGCTTCCAAGACGCCGCCGACGGCGCCAACCACCAGGCCCTGCAGTACCTGGCAATGACCGCCTCGGTGCCCCACACCCAGGTCTACTGCCCCGCCAGCGCCGAAGAGGCGGACTGGGCCTTGGGCGCGGCGATCCAGCACTTCGTGGACGCCCGGGCCAAGGGTCATTCCCCGGACACGATCCTGTTTTTCTGCGGCCGCGAAAACTTCCCCGTCACCCTCAAGCCCGCCGGCGCCGAATACCAGTGGGCCAAAGCCATGACCGTGGCCGACACCACCGCCGGCACCAGCAAGCAGGTGGTGATCTCCGCCAACGGCTCGATGGTCACCCACGCCATCAAAGCAGCGGAGCTGCTCAAGGCCGAAGGCATCGGCGCCCTGGTCCTGAACAACGCCATCGCCAACCGCCCGGATCTGGCTTCCCACCAGGCGGCCCTGGCCGCCACCGGCGGCAAGCTGATCACCGTCGAAGACCACCAGGTCGTCGGCGGCGCCGGGGCCATGTTGGTGTCGGCCCTGGTCCAGGCCGGGATCTCGTTCAAGGCCAAGCAGCTGGGCGTCCACGGCGAATTCGGCCAGAGCGCCTACACCGCCGATGAACTGTACGCCAAGCACGGCATCGACGCCAAGGCCATCGTCGCCGCGGCAAAAGCTCTGTAAATCCAATGGCGTTTATGAACGCAATGAGCGGTGGTTTTCCCTGGGAG
>CANIXE010000217.1 GCA_947470885.1 Planctomycetota bacterium | reverse complement strand
GCGTTGGTGGTCAGATCCAAGATCGTGCCGTTGGCCAGGGTAACCCCGTCCAGGGTGTTAACGGCATTGCGGGCGATCAGCCGTTCGTTTGCTGTCCCCTGGATGGTACCCCCGGTGATCGTTCCTCCGTTCAGATACCACGATCCGGTGGCCGGTCCCAGGTTCAGGGTCCCACCGCTATTGTCCAGATTGCCAGTGATTTCCACGGATTTCGTGGCTATTTGCTGGATCGCCAGGGCCTGGGCGGTGGTGAATGTCCCCCCCAGCTTGATGGTTGAGCCGGTGGCGGCCATGGATCCGGTGCCGCCATTCGACCAGGTTCCCCCCAGGGTCAGGGTGCCTGAATTCGCGGATATCCCATTGGGTTTGGTATTGGACCAGGTTCCGGTCCCGGCCACGGTCAATTCCCCTTCGGTGGTGGTGATGGTCCCCGAATTTCCGCCCGCGCCATTGTTGGTCAGGATGATTGAGCTGCCTGGGCCGCCGCTGATCGTTCCGGCATTGTTCCACGCGCCGCCGCTGGTCAGGGTGAGATCCGCCCCGGGTTGTGCCGTCAAGTTGCCGTTGTTGGTCCACGCCCACAGGTTAAGAGCCAGGGAGCCGCCGGTTTCCGCGCGGATCGTCCCTTGGTTCAGGAAGGTACCGGTATTGCCGTAATTGGCATACACCTGCCCGCCGAGGCCGCTGATGGTCAGGCCGCTGCCGATGGTCAGGTTGGTGTTATAGGCATACGCCCGAATCTGGTTGTTGATGGAAGCCCCCAGACGGATGGTACCGCTGCCGGTCAAGGTCATGTCCGTGGTGGTCCAGTAGAGATAGCCATAGGTTGAACCATCGGACTCGCCGAGCAGCACCGTGCCATCAATGGTCACGGTATTGTCTAGGTAGCACTGGGCATACTGGATCGTGCTCAGGTCCAGGACCGTGCCTGCCGCCAAAGTAACGCCATCCAGTCGGTTGTTGGCGCTTTTGCAGATCAGTCGTTCGTTTGCCGTTCCCACCACTGTGCCGCCCCGGATCGTGCCGCCGTTCAACTGCCAGGAGCCGGTGGCCGGACCAAGAGTCAGGGTGCCACCGGCATTGTTCAGCACCCCGGTGAGGGTGACCGTCGTCCCACCATGCTGGACCGCCAGGGCGTCAGGAGTGGTGAACGTACCCCCCAGGTTCAGTGCCGAATCCGTGGCATTCATCGAGCCGGTGCCGGTGCTGGTCCAGGTGCCCCCCAGGGTCAGGGTGCCCTTGCTGGCGGTCACCCCGTCGGCCCTGGTGTTGGTCCAGGTCCCGGTGCCGGCAACTTCCAGGATCCCACCGTTGGTGCTGATGGTCCCGCTGTTGCTGCCATTGCCGTTGTTGGTGAGGGTCACCTTGCTCCCCGTGGCTCCGTTGATGCTGCCGCTGTTGCTCCAGGCGCTGCTGCTGGTGAGGATCAAGGAGGAGCCCGTGGTGGCCGTCATGGTCCCGTCATTGCTCCAGGCCCAGAGATTCAGATTCAGGGTGCCGCCGCCTTCACTGCGAATCGTGCCGTGGTTGGTGAAGCTGCCGGTACTACTATTATTGGCGAAGATGGCACCGCCGGTGCCGGCGATGGTCAGGTTACTCCCGATGGTCAGGGCCGCATTGTAGGCATAACTTTGGATCCGGTTGTTCGCGGAGCTGCCCAGAACGATCCGTCCCGAGCCCTGCCAGATCGTTGCCGCCTTGGTCCAATACAGATACCCATAATTTGAACCGTTGGTCGCGCCGACCAGCACCGTCCCGTCGATGGTCACGGTGTTTTCCAGGTAGCATTGAGCGGACGGGAAACTCGCCACATCCAGGACCGTGCCCGCAGCAATGGTCACGCCATCCAGTACGTTCGTCGCGGATTCGCAGACCAATCCCTCATTGGCAGTGCCACTAATGGTCCCCCCCCGAATCGTTCCACCCTTGAGGTGCCAGGATCCCGTATTGGCCCCCAGGGCCAGGGTCGCTCCACTGTTGTCGAGAACGCCAGTGAGGTTGATTCGGGTTTTGCCGCTGTGGTTCACCGAAAGAGCCTCGGTGGTGCTGTATTTGCCACCCAGATTCACCGTCGAATTCACGGCGTTGATGGTGCCCTGGGTGGAATTGCTCCAGGTTCCACCCAGGGTCAGGATCCCGTCGGTGACGGTCACCCCATTGGCCGCGCGGTTGGACCAGCTTCCCGTGCCTTCCACCGCCAGGGTGCCACCGGTGGTCGTCAAGGTCCCTAGATTGCTGCCGGGGCCATTGTTGGTGAGGGACATTGAGCCGGTGTCGCCACTGATTGTTCCGGCGTTGCTCCAGGCGCCGCCGCTGGTGAGGGTCAGGTTCGCGCCGTTCACTGCGGCGATGGTGCCGTTATTGGTCCACGCCCAGAGGTTCAGGTACAGGGTTGTGCCATTGTCGGCGATGATCCGGCCGTTGTTGATCAGGGTTCCGGTACTGCCGTAATTCGCCGTCAGCGAGCCATTCGTCGCCCGGATGGTCAGGCCACTGCCGAGGGTCAAGGTTGTGTTGTAGGCATAGGCCCGCACCTGGTTGTTGGTGGAACCGCCCAGTTGGATCGTCCCCGTGCCCAACCACGTGGTGGATGGGGAGGTGTAGTATAGGTAGCCGTAGGTAGTGCCGTCCGCCGCCCCGACCTGGACCGTGCCGTCGATGGTCACCGTGTTATTGAGGGAGCATTGGGCATTAGGCAGGGTCGCCAGGTCCAGGGTTGTGCCGGTGGCCAGGATCACCCCGTCCAGGGTGCTGTTCACTGAGGTGCAGATCAGCCGGGCTCCAGCGCTGCCGGTGATGGTGCCGCCGGTGATGGTGCCGCCGTCCAAATACCAGGACCCCGTACCGGAACCCAGGGCCAGGGTGGCCTTGGTATTGTCCATCGCCCCCGTGAGGCGGACGGTGGTCGAGCCGCTGCGCTGGACGGCTAAAGCCTCGGTGGTGGAGAATTTTCCGCCAAGATTCACCGTGGAATTCACCGCTCCCAGGCTGCCGGGAGATGAATTCGTCCAGGTACCGCCCAGGGACAGGGTGCCATTGGTCGCATTGACCCCGTTGGCGGTCCGGTTGCTCCAGCTGCCCGAGCCGTCGACGGACAGGACGCCGCCGGTGGTGGAGATGGTCCCGGTATTGCTGCCGGTGCCGCTGCTGGTGAGGGTCACCGTGCTGCCGCTGGCACCGCTGATGGCACCGCTGTTGGCCCAGGTCCCGCCAGAGGTGATGGACAGTGTGGAGCCCGCCGTCGCCGTCAGCATCCCGGCATTGCTCCAGTCCCATAGGTTGAGGTTTAGGGTGCTGCCGCCATCGCTGGTGATCCGGCCGAGGTTCGTGAACGAGCCGGTGCTGCCATAGTTTCCGGCGATGATGCCCGCGGTTCCGCGGATGGTCAGGCCGCTACCGAGGGTCAGACCGGTGTTGTAGGCATTTGCCAGCACCCGGTTGTTGGAATTGCCGCCGAGAACAATGCTGCCGCTGCCGGACCAGGTGGTCGCCGCCGTGGCCCAGTACACGTAGGCGTAGGTTGCCCCATTAGTCGCCCCCACCAACACCGTGCCATCGATGGTCACGGCATTGTTCAGGGTGCAGGTTACCCCGTTGCTTTTGCTCAAGTCCAGGGTGGTACCGCCGGTGAGGGTGACGCCATCCAGGGTATTATTCAACGAGGCGGTGATCGTTCCGCCGCTGATTACAGCGCCCTTGATGCCGCCGCCATTTAGCGCCACCGCGCCAGAGTTTGCCAGGGCCGCGGCCAACAGCGTCTTGCCGCCACTGATGGTCATGGTGCCGGCCACGCTGACCGCGCCGAGCCCGGGGGTGTCGACATTCAGTACCACGCTTTTGCCGGCGGGGATGTCCACCGACTGTCCGGCCCCAGGTACAGCACCGGTGCTCCAGCTTCCAGCGAGGCTCCAGTTGGTGCCGGCGGTTCCCGTAAAGGTGACGTCGGCGGCGGGAGCCGCCATAGCGCACGCAGACAGCACCAGCCAAGTAACGGATTGGAAGCGCATGGGAACCTCAGGGCAGATTTAGATGTGGCGGCAACCTAGGTGCAGGCGGCCCATGAAAAAGGGAATAGTTCCACGTTCCATCGTGGAAGTTCGGGAGTTTCATTCGCGTGCGGCCCAGGTTCCCAACCAGGCCAGGGTGGCTTGGTGGTCCGTGGATCTGGCCCGGGCGACGACGATGCGGGCCAGGTTCCGGGCCCGCAGGCGGGCGGCGGTCAGGGCTGGGGCGTCTGGCCACTGGCGTTCCCGGGCCCGGCGCTCCAGTCGATCCAGCACATCGAGATGGGTCGGTACCAGGGGCAGTCGGACCGCCTGGTTCAGGGTCAGGGCCACCGCCGTGGGGTTGTCCCCGAGGTGGGCGGCGGCTTCAGCCCGGAGTTGCCAGACATCGATCAGAGGTCCCAGGCGGTTCTGGAGGCTTTGGGCGATCCGGGCGGCCTCGGGCCAGTCCTGGTTCTTTCGGGCCAGATCCAGAGCCCGGAGGTGGACCAGTTCCACCACGGGCGGTGTGGCGGCACCAGTCAGCTCATCCCCCGCCCGGGCTTCCTCCCCCAGCTGCCGGCCCAACAGCAGCACCGCCATCGTCGCCCAGGCCACCGGCAGCCCCAGGCGGGGCCAACTGATGCCCTGGGCAGCTCCGGGCCGAAGCCGCCGCCCACCTCGGGGACAACCCCACGGCGGTGGCCCTGACCCTGAACCAGGCGGTCCGACTGCCCCTGGTACCGACCCATCTCGATGTGCTGGATCGACTGG
>CANIXE010000216.1 GCA_947470885.1 Planctomycetota bacterium | reverse complement strand
GGGCCATCTTGATCTGGATCTCGTCGGCGTTCACCAGGTAGTGGGGGGTGACGCCGAAGCGGCCGCTGGCCACCTGCTTGATCTTCGACCGGCGGAGGTCGCCGTTGGCATCGGCGAAGAAACGCCGGGCGTCCTCACCGCCTTCACCGGTGTTGGACCGGCCACCGATCCGGTTCATGGCGATGGCCAGGGTCTCGTGGGCTTCCGTGGCAATCGAACCCAGGGACATCGCGCCGGTGCAGAAGCGCTTGAAAATCGCCTCCACCGGCTCGACCTCGTCGAGGGGAATCGGGGTCGGCGCGGTCTTCAGTTTGAACAGCCCGCGCAGGGTGCAGAGGTTCTTGCTCTGGTCGTCGATCTGCCGGGTGTAGCGGCGGAATGTCGCCCGATCGCCGGAGCGCACGCTGTGTTGCAGCAGGGCGATGACTTCCGGATTCATCAGGTGGAACTCGCCGTCCCGGCGCCAGTGGTAGAAGCCGCCCCGGTCCAGGTCGCGGTTCTTGTCCACCAGGGGGGCGAAGGCGACCCGGTGCTTCTTCAGGGTCTCGGCCTCGATCTCGGCAATGCCCGCGCCCTCGATTCGGGTCGAGGTGCCGGTGAAGTACTTCTTCACGAACGTGGAGTGCAGGCCAACGGCCTCGAAAATCTGGGCGCTGCAGTAGCTCTGCAGGGTGCTGATGCCCATCTTCGAGAAGACCTTCAGCAGGCCCTTGCCGATCGCCTTGATGTAGTTCTTCGTGTAGTAGTAGACCGCATCGTGGTCATCGTCGGCGGCCCGATTGCCGTCGAGCTTGGGCAGGACGCCGCCATCCACCAGGTCGTTGATGGTGTCGAACGCCAGGTAGGGGTTGATGGCGGTGGCGCCATAGCCCACCAGCAGGGCGAAGTGGTGGACTTCCCGGGGTTCGCCGGATTCCACGATGAGGCTGCACTGGCTGCGCTTGCCAGCCCGGATGAGGTGGTGGTGAATGGCGGACACCGCCAGCAGGGCGGGGATCGGCGCGTTGTCGGCGTCGACGCCCCGGTCGCTGAGGACCAGCACCGTGTAGTCGTTGTCGATGGCCTTTTCAGCCTCGGCGAACAGGGCTTCCAGGCGCTTCTCCATGCCGCCCACGCCGCTGCCGGCGGGGAAGGTGGTCTTCAGGGTGGTGCCCTTGAAGCCCGGGATGTCCGACTGGCGCAGGGCTTCCAGCTCGGTGTCTTTGAGGATGGGCTGTTCCAGCTGGAGTACCCGGCAATGCTCGGACGACGGCTCCATGATGTTGCGGGCCTGACCGACGTACTGGGTCAGGCTCATCACCACCTCTTCCCGGATCGGGTCGATGGGGGGATTCGTCACCTGGGCGAACAACTGCTTGAAGTAGTTGTAGATCGGCTTCGCCTCGTTGCTGAGGACGGCCACCGGGGTGTCGTCGCCCATCGAGCCGACGGGTTCCTGGCCATCGACGGCCATCGGCGCGACGACGACCTTGATGTCCTCCATGGTGTAGCCGAAGGCCTGCTGCTGCTGGCGCAGGCGCTCGTGCCGGGGCACGGGGGGCTGCGCCGGCGCGGGCAGCTGGTCCATGGTGATCTTGAATTCGTCGATCCAGTCGGCGTAGTCGTGGGCCTTGGCCAGCTCGGCCTTGATCTGGTCGTCCTCCAGCAGCACGCCGCGGGCGGTATTGATGACGATCATCTTGCCCGGGGCTAGGCGGTCCTTGCGGACGACCTTCTCTTGGGGGAATTCCAGGGTGCCCATTTCCGAGGCGTAGAGGATTTCGTCGTCGCTGGTGATCTGCCAGCGGGCGGGACGCAGACCGTTGCGGTCGAGGGCGGCGACGATCTGGGTGCCGTCGCAGGCCACCATGTTCGCCGGTCCGTCCCAGGGCTCCATCATCGTCGCGTGATATTCGAAGAAGCCCTTGATCGGCCGCGCCAGGTTGGCCTTGGTGGCCCAGGCGGCGGGCATCATCATCGCCACCGCATGGGGCAGGCTGCGCCCGGTGCGGACGAGGAATTCCAGGGCGTTGTCGAAGGCCGCGGTGTCGCTGCCGCCCTCGATGATCACCGGCTTGAGGTCGGCCACGGCGTCCTTCAGGTCCCGGTGGGCGAACAGGGCCTCCCGGGCCTTCATCCGGTTCACGTTGCCGCGCAGGGTGTTGATTTCACCGTTGTGGGCGACCAGGCGGAACGGATGGGCCAGGTCCCAGGTCGGGAAGGTGTTGGTGCTGTAGCGCTGGTGGACCAGGGCGATGGCGGATTCCGCCCGACTGTCGTTCAGGTCGGTGTAGTACTCGTTCAGGGTGTGGGCCAGGAACATGCCCTTGTACACCACCGTCTTCGACGACAGCGAGCAGATGTAGAACAGGCTGTTGCCGTTCAGTTTGCCAGCGCGGATGGCGTTTTCCGCACGCTTCCGGGCCAACAGCAGGCGCAGTTCGAAGTGGTGGTGGTCGGTGTCGCCCCGGCCGACGAAGACCTGCTTCACCGTGGGTTCGCTGCCCTTGGCGACTTTGCCCAGGGTCCGATTGTCGGTGGGGACATCCCGCCAGCCAAGGAGCCTGAGGCCGTGATGGGCGACGGCCTTGTCGACCTCCGCCATGCACGCGGCGAGGGAACCTTCGTTGCCCTTGGACAGGAACACCAGGCCCGTGCCGAAATCGCCGGAGGGCGGCAGGTCGAAGGGCAGAACCGCCCGGTACAGGGCGTCGGGGATCTGGATCAGCAGACCGGCG
The DNA here is from genome assembly GCA_947470885.1 of Planctomycetota bacterium. Classification (GTDB taxonomy): domain Bacteria; phylum Planctomycetota; class UBA11346; order UBA11346; family UBA11346; genus CAIUVD01. The sequence continues at coordinate 2,054 of CANIXE010000216.1, read as the reverse complement.
CCGTCGCCATCCAGGGGGTCTGCACCCACCGCGCCGCGATGGTGGAGGTTGCACAGGATCTGGATGCCGCGCTGGATGATCCCGTGGCTGCGCATGCCCTTGATGTTGGCCAGGAAGCCGACGCCGCAGGCGTCATGCTCGTTGGCGGGATCGTAGAGGCCTTGGGCGGCGGGGAGACCGTAGGTCATGGCGGGGTCCGTTGGGGTCTGGCGCGAAGCGATCAGGGGAAAGCGTCGAGGTGGAGGTTCAGAACAGAGGAAGGTCAGGGCGGGTCATACCGAAAGAGCGGCGGCGCGTTTGCGGAATTCAGCGAGGGGGATCAGGTGTTCGTAGGGGGCAGGACCGACCATTGGCCGGCTGTCCATCCGGTGGTCCCGTTCCCACAGGCAGGCCAGGGGGTTCAACCCGGTGGCGAGGATCACCCCGGCCCGGCCTTCGTGGACCGGGATGTTCAGGACATCCTGGCCCGGGCGGCCGATGTGGAGGATCCCGAGGAACCCGGCTGCATCGCATTCCGCCGCCACCGCCCGCAGGTTGGCCAGGGCGGGCAGGGGGACCTCCCTGAAGCTGGCGGTGATCGCCCCGCTGCCGGTGGAGGCAGCCTGGCCCACGCTGGTCAGGCTGGCGCGGATGAAGACCTCGTTGGGAGACAGGCTGGTGGCGTCGTAGCGGATCATTTCCAGGAAGTGGGCGGGCTGGCCGCCTTCGACCCGGAGGAGCCCGCCGAAGATCGGGTGGGTGGGCACGCCCTTGCGCATCAGCATGCCCGCCAGGGTCAGGCTGCACATGGTGCCCAGGCCGATATGGCCCTCGGGCACGGTGCGTCCCAGGATGTCTTCGCCGGGTTCGGCAAACAGGACCCGGGAACCCACGGCCAAGCCGGCCCGGAACACCGTGTCCAGAGCGTCCACCAAGGGCAGCAGGAGGCTGATGGGGATGACGTAGGCGTTGATGGAGACCAAGCCGGTGCCGGTGCCCAGGTCGACGCTGACCTGGCACATGGTTTCTTCCATCCGGTAGAGGATCGAGCCCAGGCGGCGGCTGACGGTCATGCCCCGGGCGGCTTCCAGGCCCGCCGCCGCCAGACGGTGGCCCCGGCGGCCCTCCCGCTCCAGCAGGCCGGCGTCGGTCATCTCGGCCAGATAGAGGCGGAGGGTGCGCTCGGACCAGTCGATGCCCCGGGCTTCCAGCAGTTCCAGGAGATCCCGGGTGCTGACCAGATCCTTCCAGGGCTGATCCCGGAGGATGGCCAGGATGGGTCGATAGCTGTCCCCGTGGAGTCGCAGCAGTTCACGACGGGAGGCCTCGACGTTCTCGGAAACGTCGTCGGCCGGTTCGTGGGCGGCATCTACCGTAGGAAGGGAGCGCATGGATGATGGTTATCGGCAGGACATTGCCGATGTGGGGTGTTGGATGTAGGGACATGGACCCCGTGCGCAAGGTCCATGTTGGCGTAAAAACCACACATTTCCCCGGCATTCACCTAGGGGCTTGAGGATGCATGTTTAAATTACAGCAAATTACTCATAATCTATGCAGTATTCAAAACTCGATCGGAAGTCGATTGCCGATCAGTACCGGCGAATGGCTACCGCGGCCAGATGTCCACCAAATCCCAGACTGATTTTCCAGATCAGGGATTCCGCCCGGTCCAGGGCCAGGGCCAGTTCCACCAGGCCGCTGGCACCCAAGGTATGGCCGATGCTCGGTTTGGCGCACCACCGGGGGATGCCGGACCAGGGGGAGGCGTCCAGCACCGAAGCCTCGTAGTCGTCCCCGGCCTTGGTGCCGGTGGCGTGGGGGACGATCAAGTCGGGCAGCCCGGTGGCCTCGGCCAGGGCCTCCAGGGCGGCGGTTAGGGTGCCAGGATGGCTAAAATGGGTTTCGTGGCCCGCATCTCCCAGGCGGACCCCTGCCAACAGCCGCCAACCCGGGCCGGCGGGCGTGGGGTGGAGGATCACGGCTCCCGCCCCGGCGGCGGGGACGAAGCCTTTGCTGGTATGCTCTGGACCCGCCAGGGCGGTGTCCGGCGGACCTTCTGCCAGCACCCCCAG
>CANIXE010000215.1 GCA_947470885.1 Planctomycetota bacterium | reverse complement strand
TGGCCCCGGCGCACAGGCTGCTCCACAGAGTAGCCAGGCTGTCCCGGAGGGGGGCTTCGACCCGGATCAGCGCCCCGGTCACCGGATGGGGGAAGCCCAGCACCGCGGCGTGGAGGGCCTGGCCCGGTAGTTCCTCGCAGGGCTGGCCGTAGCACCAGTCCCCCACCAGGGGATGGCCGTGGTGGCTGGCGTGGACCCGGATCTGGTGTTGGCGGCCGGTGTGAAGAAGGATCCGCAACAGGGCGAACCGGCCCTGGGGATCGGTGGCTTCCACGGTGTATTCCGTGTGGCTGGACAATCCGTCAACATCTACACAGCGAAGGCTGGAGCCGGGGCGGGGCACGCCAATGGGTTCTTCCCAATGGCCGTGGGACTGACCCGGCACCCCGTGGCAAATCGCTAGGTATTCCTTGTGGAACAGCTTATCCGCCATCGCCTGGGACAGGGCGACGTGGGCGGCGTGGGAAAACGAGGCGAGGACGATGCCGCTGGTGTCCCGGTCGATGCGGTTCACCAGGCGCACGTCGGCGGCCTGGCCGCCGGCGTCGAGCTGCCGATCTTGCAACTGGTTCAGCAGGGTGCCGGTCATGATCCGCCCGGCCTGGTGGGCCAGGTGTCCGGTGGCCTTGTTGGCGCAGGCGCAGTGCTCGTCGTGCCACAGCAGTTCTAAGGGAGGCACGGTGTACGTGGGATCCGGGGGCGGCAGGGGGATGTGGAGGATCACCCGCTGGCCGGTGGTCAGGCGCTGGTCGGCGGTGGCGTGGTTCCCGTCCACGGTCACCCGGCCGTCGGCGCACCAGCGCTCCAGGTATTCCCGGGGATAGCGTTGGCACAGGGCCATGACGTAGCCCGCCAGGTCCACGTCCAGGAGGTGGCGCTTGGCCACGGTGAATTCCACGTGGCGGTGGGTGCCGGTGAGTTCCTTACGGACCTTCACCTCATTGCGGATCGCCGCGCCCACCACCGGATCGATCCCGGTGGTCCACTGCTCGTTACCCACGTTGGTTACTGCCCACGGAGCGGCCCGGCCAAGCCCGGCCAGGGATCCCCCACCTGGCCCCGCTGGCGGAGGAACGCATCCACCAGGACCAGGGCGGCCATGGCCTCGACGATGGGTACCGCCCGGGGCAGCACGCAGGGATCGTGGCGGCCCTTGGCCTGGAGTTCCACGTTGTTGCCCGCGTCATCTGCGCTGGGCTGGGGCTTCAGCACCGTAGCCGTGGGCTTGAAGGCGATCCGCAGGTCGAGGGGCATGCCATTGCTGATTCCGCCCTGGATTCCGCCACTGCGGTTGCTGGCGGTGATCATTCGACCTTCTTGCCAGGCGTAGTGGTCGTTGTGCTCCAGGCCGGTCATGTCGGCCCCGGCGAAGCCGCTGCCGATTTCCACGCCCTTGCACGCCGGCAGGCTCAAAAATGCCTGGGCCAACAAGGCGTCCAGCTTGTCGAACACCGGCTCCCCCAGGCCCGGGGGCACGCCGTGGACGATCAGGCGCACGTGGCCACCCAGGGAATCCCCGTGCTTTTTGGCCTCCAGGATCGCGGTTTCCATGACCGCGGCGGCGGCGGGATCCGGGCAGCGGGTGGGATGGGCGTCCACCTGTTCCCGGGTGATGGAAAGCGGATCGATGGTGGTGGCGTGGGTGTGGACCCGTTCGACGTAGGCGACGATCCGCAGCTCCGGGAAGCGCCCAGCGAGGACCTGTTCCGCCACCGCGCCGGCGGCGACCCGGCCCACGGTTTCCCGGGCGCTGGAGCGGCCGCCGCCCTCCCAGGCCCGCAAGCCGTACTTGGCGTCGTAGCCGAAGTCCGCGTGGCTGGGGCGGTAGATGTGGTGCCAGTCGGCGTAGCTGCCGCTGCGCTGGTCCTGGTTGCGGATCATCACCGCGATGGGGGTGCCCAGGGTCTTGCCGCTTTCCCGATCCAGGCCGGAGAGGATCTCCAGCTGATCCTGTTCGTCCCGGGGGGTCACCAGCTTGGACTGGCCCGGCCGGCGCCGGGCCAGGAAGGCCTGGACGTCGGGGATCGACAGGTTGATCCCTGGGGGGCAGCCATCGATGACGCAACCGACGGCGGGGCCGTGGCTTTCGCCAAAGGTGGTGACCCGGAAGGCGTGCCCGAAGGTGTTGTTGGCCATGGGCCGGGATGCTTGGCCTCGGCACCAATGTGCAATCCGCGGACGCCGCCCCGGGACAAGGGGCAGTCGGCAAACCGTGGTTCAGGACAACACCAGGGCCGCTCCAGTTGACCAGAGGTCGATTTGCAGTGTACACTTCTCTATGCCCCACGTCTGGGGCGGTGTTTTGACTTCATACTGCGGGGTACGTAGAGTGCATATATGGCGCAGCAGCTTTAGGACCGTGCGTAAATGGCCGAATTGACTTCTCCTCGGATTCTGGTGGTAGGGACTGATCCGGCCTTGTCGGGGCGGGTGTTGGCCCTGTTGCCAGCCAATAAGGAAGTTTCTGGAATCTGGGCCCCTGCCGCCCTGGAACGGCGCGTCGGCAATGCCGATGACCCCTCGGTCCGGCACGTGGGTAATGGCCAGGCAGCCCTGGCCCAGATCCAAGGCGCGTTGGCGAATGGCTGGCCCTTTGCGGTGGCCTTTGTCGATCGCCGGCTTCCCGAAGGTGCCGATGGCCTGATGACCATCCACCAACTCTGGCGTCAGCAACCCGATCTCCAGATCGTCCTCTGCCGGGATGCGGCCGACGGCACCTGGGAGGAAATCACGGATCGATTGGGCCAGACCGATGCATTGGCCATCCTCAGTTCTCCGGTGGATCCCGTGGCCTTGCGCCAGTTGGCATGTGGGGCGACCCGGAAGTGGCTCCAGGCTCGGCGGGCCGGGGAACGGGCCGACGAACTGAAACAGGCCCAGCGCCAGGTCCAGGCCCTCATCGACTACCTGCCCAGCCCGATCTGCCTGCGGGACCTGGACGGGCGCTTCATCCTCACCAATGGGGCCTTCCGCCAGCGTTTTGCCACCACCAGCGAGGCGGTGTTCGGCCGGCGCCCGGAGGAGGCCCTGCCGGCGACCCTGGCCTGGCTGTTCACGCCCCTGGACGCCCAGGCCATCCACGGGGAAAAACCCCTGGAATACGAAGTGATCCAGCCCGCCCACGGGGACCGCCCGGCCACCGCCTGGCTGGTGGGGAAATGGCCCCTCCACGGGGCGGATGGCCGGCCCTATGCCCTGTGTTCGCTGTTCACCGACCTGTCCCGCCGTCAGGCCGAGGAGGATCAGCTGCGCCAGGGCCTGGCGATCCGTTCCCAGGTGCGGATGGCCGCCGAGGTGGGCCATCGGTTCGGCAATCTGTTGACCCTGATCGGCGGCCATGCGGAGGTCGCCCAGCGTCGTCTGGGCCCGGGCCACGGCGCCATCCCGGCCCTGGCCGAGGTCCGGCGGGCGGTGGTCCAGGGTACGGATTTGGTGCGCCAGTTGTCGATTTTCGGGCGCACCGGGGCTTTGCAGTTGGCTGAGGTGGACCTGCGCCAGGTGGTGACCGCCCAGGTGGAGGTTCTCCGGAGCGTCCTGCCCCCCGGGGTGGATCTCCGGGTCCTCCTACCCGCCACCCCGGCCATCGCCCGGGTGGATGCCGGGCAGTTCGCCGCCAGCCTGCTGGATGTGGTGCTGGAGGCCGTGGGGGGCTCGGGCACCGCAGGACTCAATCTGGAATTGCTGACCGGCGGGGTGGCGGATGCGCCCTTGTACGAGGTGCGGATCGGATTGGTGCCGGGGAGTTATGCCTCGGGCCGGGATCCCTTCGCCGGTCCGGGCGACGGCGGCCACCTGGGCCTGGCGGCGGCCCGGGTGCTGTGCGAGCAGCTGGGGGGCAGCGCCCGGCGCTGTACCCTGCCCGGAGGCGGCGAGGCCTTGGTCTTGGCGGTGCCCGTGGCCCAGGTGCCCGTGCCCCCGGCCCAACCCCAACCCTCTGGTGGGGGGCCAGCCACCATCCTGGTGGCCGAGGACGAGACCCTGGTTCGGGAACTGGTGGCCGAAGTACTGAAGGAAGCGGGGTACCACGTGCTGGTGGCCCGGGACGGCCACGAGGCCCAGAGCATCGCCGCGTCCAGTACCGTGGCCATCGACCTGCTGATTGCTGATTCCATCATGCCCCGCCTGGATGGCCTGGCCCTGGCGGAACGGGTGCGGGCCGGGCATGCCGCGGCCCGGATCCTGGTGATGTCCGGCTACACCGAGAGTGCTGCGGTACGTCAGGGTCTGCGCCGGATCGATGCCGGGTTCCTCCAAAAGCCGTTCACCATCGACGAACTGCTCAAAGCCGTGCGCCAACAACTGGGGGCGGCGGGCAGCCCGCGTACCCCCCACACGCCCCTGAGGTCCTTCGCCCACCTGGGGGACCGGCCGGTGACCATCGGCCGTTGAAGGGCACTCCCGGAAGGTCCGCACCTATCCGTTAGTCCGGCGATCAGGGTCAGACCCTGGCTCACCAGGAGGCTGCACTGGCGGAAATAGGCATCGACGGCGGGGGCCGAGTCGCCCTCGTCACGGGCGGTGCAACGGACGTGGAGGTGCTGGAGATAGGCGGCGATGGGCGAGGTCGGCATGGTGATCTTCAGCGTGCCCGGACAACGCCTCACAACACAGCATTCGATCAACTCTTGGTGTACGTGTGGACGCTCACCGCCGCTGCCGGCAGCAGATTTACCAGGTACCAGCAACAGAGGACCACGGCGAAGGCGGCCAGGATCCCCCGCAGGGCGGTGCGCCCCCGCCAGCGGCGCTGGGCTTCTGGATCATGGAGTAGA
>CANIXE010000214.1 GCA_947470885.1 Planctomycetota bacterium | reverse complement strand
CACCGCCATCGAACATCAGCACCTGGATGAGCTGGTGGCCGACCTGGCCCGGGCTCGCACCGCCCTGGCCTTGAACGGCATCGACTCCCTGGTGGAGACGCCCCCCGCGGCGCCGGTTCCTGCGGCTCCGGCCGCGCCTGCAACTGAAGCACCTGCTGCTCCCGCCGCGCCTGCTGTGGAAACGCCTGCTGCTCCCGCTGTGGAAGCTCCCCCTGCCCCAGCGAACCCCGCTGCTGAGGCACCCGTGGCTCCGGCTACACCTGAACTTCCCCCGGTTCCAGCGGCCCCAGCCGAAGCACCTGCCCTTCCTGCTGCTCCCGCACCCGTCGAAGCTCCAGCTGTTCCCGCTGCGGCCATTCCTGAACCGGCGGCCCCCGCGGCCACGGCTCTTGGCTTGGAAGCCCCGGTGGCACCTCCGGTCCAGGCCGAAACACCGGCTCCGACGCCCGCTAATCCCTGATTTCTGGAACCTTCCAAACCTGCCTCTGTCATCACCCCGGGATGACGGACCTCACAGGTTGGTGCGTGACGGCGCCCCGATAGCGTGCCGCCATGGCACGGATCGTCGTTGGTATGAGTGGTGGGGTCGATTCCAGCCTGGCGGCAGCCCTGGTGCGAGAGGCCGGCCATGAAGTCGTTGGCATCACCCTGAAATTGTGGCCCTGCGCCGAAGAGGATGGCGGCTTCACCCGGGAAGACGCCTGCTGTTCCCCGACGGAGACCATCGACGCCCGCAGCGTGGCCCAGGCCAGCGGGATCCGCCACTACGTCATCGACATGGAGGACCAATTCCGGGCTGGGGTCGTGGCGGATTTCCTGGCGGGGTACGCCGCCGGCGAGACGCCAAACCCCTGCGTCCGCTGCAATGAGAAGATCAAGTTCGGCGCCCTGTGGGACCACGCCAAACGCCTGGGGGCGGAACAAGTCGCCACCGGCCATTACGCCCGAGTCGCCCAGGTGTTCGACCGATGGATCCTGCAAACCGCGGTGGACACCCGGAAGGACCAGACCTATTTCCTATTCAGCCTGACCCAGGAACAGTTGGCCGCGGCCCAGTTCCCCGTGGGCCACCTGACCAAGGACCAGGTACGGGATGCCGCCCGGAACCGCAAGCTGGTCACCGCGGACAAGCACGAAAGCCAGGATATCTGCTTCATCGGCCCCGGAGGCACCGGGGAATTCCTGCGCCAGGAAATTCCCGGTGCCTTCCGCCCCGGCGAGATCCGCCTGGAAGACGGCACTCTGTTGGGTGAGCACCAGGGGCTGGGCAGTTACACCATCGGCCAGCGCAAAGGCCTGGGCATCGCCTGGAAGGAACCCCTGTTCGTCACCCGGATCGACCAGGGGACCAACACCCTTTGGCTGGGGGAGCGCAGCGCCCTGCTGGTGCCGGGCCTGGACCTGCGGAACTGCACCTGGCACCAGGGCGCGTTGCCGGCGGAGGGCCTGACCTGCCGCGTCCGCCTACGCCACCGGGGCACCCCCGTGGCCGCTCGAATCACTTCCCGGCCAGGCACCGGCCCCGGTGGTCTGCCCAATGCCCGGGTGGAATTCGCCGAACCCCAGCCCCGAGCCGCCAACGGCCAGGCCTGCGTAGCCTACGACGACACGGTGACCTGGTGCTGGGGCGGTGGCTGGATCAGCGGCTCGTAGGCGGCAGCTGCAATCGGGCAAGGACCGCCCGGCCCAGATCGTCGAGCAAGTCCTGGGGTGAACGTCCGGGCATTCCCACGTGGGACCACGGGAGATTCCCGGGTCTTCCAGCTCGACGTACTGATTATTCCGAGCCGAGCTGGCGCTCGGCGCTCCCAGCGGCGCTCCCGGGACATCCGCCTTCCCCCGCACCACCAGATCCCCCGGTAGGGGCACCGTGCCTCCCTCCGGTGGACACAGGTGAAGCACCACATCCGCCCGCTGGCGGGCCCAAGCCACCAGATCCTGACCCGCCTGCTCCAGGGGATCCGCGGTGGCCCGCAGGCCGGCGCTGTCGGTCAGGCGCAGCCGCCAGCCGTGGACCAGCACCGTGGCGGTGACCAAATCCCTGGTGGTTCCCGCCTGGGGGCTCACCAGGGCCCGGCCGTGGCCGCACCAGGCATTCAACAACGTAGATTTCCCCGCATTGGCCGGGCCGGTGATCAGGACCACCGGCTGGCGGAACAGGAATTCCCGGGGAAACGGCGGCGTTTCCCCCGCCAGCAGCCAGGTCACCGCCGCCGGATGGGCCGCCGCCGCCAGATCCCGCCAGGTGACGTCCAGCGTCCCGGCGCCCGGCGCCAGCCCGTGGCCCTCCAGGCAGTCCGTCACCGCTTGGCGGATACCAGGACCACCGTGGGGCATCAGCCAGATCGTGGAGGCATCCACTCGATCCGCGAGAACCTCATCCACCACCGTACCCGCAGCATTCACCAGGCGGGCGAACCGGGCCCGGCCGGGCTCGGGCCACGCCCGATCAATCAATCCCGGCATCACCGGCACCGCGACCACGGCGATGGCCGCTGGCGCGGGGGGCGTCAACCACGTGTAGATCCCGGTCATGGCGTCACCTCGGCAAGTCGGCGGCCATCCCAGGCCACCAGGGGATCGTCCCGGCGCACCCGGTCCCAGGTGAATCCCGAGAGGAGGTCTTTCGGCGCAACATCCACCTCCTGATTTACCAGACCGGCAAACCGGGCCAGCACCCCGCACAATCGTTCCGGCGAATATTCCCGACGCAGGTCGGGCACTCCCACCGCCCCGTGGAATTTCGAATGCTTCCGCCCGCCCGTGCCCGGCTCCAGCAACAGGCTGTGATGACGGTAGACCGGCGTGGGCAGGCCCAGGCGCCGCTGGATCGCCACCTGGATCATCGTGCTGGGGGCGATGTCCCGGCCCCGGACCACCCGGGTCACGCCCCGGGCGGCGTCATCCACCACCACCGCCAACTGATAAGCCACCGCCCCGTCCCGGCGGCGAACCACCGGATCGCCGAACAACGCCCCGGGATTCCCCGCCAAATCCAGACCCCCTTCGTCCACAGGGGCGCTTTCTAGCCGTCCCAGATCCAGACGCAGGGGTAACGTGACCGCGCGCCAACCCCCGGCGGGCAGGGGCGTGCCCCGGTGGCGGTTGTCGTAGGCCCAGGCGCCGTCCGGGGCCCGTCGACCACCGGCGGCGAGCTCTGCCCGGCTAGCGGTGCAGGGATACAGCAGGCCCTGATCCGCCAAACCGTCCAGCGCCGCAGCGTGCCTGACACCATGATCGCTTTGCAGTTCCACGGCGTCCCAATCCAGACCGAACCACGTCAGATCTTCCTGCATAGCCCGGGCGTGCTCGGGCCGGCAACGTTCCGGATCCAGATCTTCTAAACGCAACAACACGGGAATACCCCGGGAACGGGCGTCCAGCCAGCACAGCAACGCCGCCAGAAGCGTCCCCGGATGGGCCGGCCCGGTGGTGGACGGCGCGAATCGCCCCAGCCCGGTCATCGGGTCCGACGCACCAGGTCCTCGGCGCACCAGGCGATCAGGTCCTCGTGGTGGGGCTCCATCAACCGATGGTCGCCGTCCACCAGGTGCAACTCGACGCCGGCATGGCCCTGCTGGTAGGCGATGCTCTGACGGTGGTCCACGGTTTCGTCCTGGATCCCGTGGACAATGGCCACCGGCACCCCGGGATGATCCGGCAGGTCTGGCAGGTTCTGACAACTTTCCAGGAAACCGTAGCCCAAGGGCATTTCCCGCTCGTGGGCGTGGTGGAAGAACGGCAGGTGGCCCTGGCGCTGCCACAACGCGGTCCCCTGGGGCCCCAGACGGGCGGACCAGCGGGTGGTGAATCCAAACGCCGGAGCGATGAGGAGCAGGGCGCGGATCCGAGGCGAAGTCCGCTGGGCCGCCAGCAGAGCCGCGGTGTAGCCCCCCAGGGACGAACCGATCAGCAGGCAACCCCGGCCGTCGTCCGGCAGGGCCGCCACCGCCGCCGCCGCCCGGTCCCGGATGCCGGTCATGGTGAGGTGGAAGAACGCCGCCTCGTCAGCAGGTTCACCTTCCAGCGCCGGAATTCGGTAGCTGGCCAGGGTCCGAGCCAAGCGCTGGCCCAGGGCCACGCCCTTGGCGGTCTTGGCGCTGGAGGCAAATCCGTGGAGGTAGATCCCGTGCATCCATCACCCCGTCTGGGTGGGCCGGGTGGCCAGCTCGACCATGAAGGTCTCGGGCCATTCCGGGTGCACCGCGAATTCGCAGGCGATGGCGATGGTGTCCGGCGGATTGTACAGCTGGATCGGCCGGCCGTAGAGGATGGTCGGGGTGCTGATGTCGAACTGGAGGACGCTGCCGGAGAGAATCCGCCGAGCGCCCCCCGCCACCATGTTGGCCACCTCGCCGATGCCGTCCTGAACCAGATCCCGGCTCAGGGCGTCGGGGTCCTCACTCATCAACCGACCGACAATTCGCCGGGCCAAGGTATCCGGGAAGCTGACCACGCAGCTCCCCGTGACGCCCTTGGACAAACCGATGACCCCGGCAAATTCCCCGTGCATGATCGGGGTGGTCTTGACGAACAGGCGCTTCCGCTCGGGCTTCAAATCCCCCATCACCGTGACGCATTCCAGAGCAGCTGTCAGGAAGGGATTGAGGACGCGGACGTCGATCGACAGGGCCATGGGGGAAATGTGGACGGGGGAGGGGGAAGGGAATGACGGAAATGATGAATGCTCGAATGCTCGAATGGACAGCCTACAGCACCCTATCCGCCCCGTGGTACGGTGTCGAGCATTCGAGCATTCGAGCATTCGAGCATTCGAGCATTCGAGCAT
>CANIXE010000213.1 GCA_947470885.1 Planctomycetota bacterium | reverse complement strand
TACCGTCAACGTCGTTCTGGCCCAGCGTCTTGGCCGTCGTCTGTGCTCAAACTGTAAAGCGCCGATGACGCCCGAGGAGATGCCGAGCCGCTCGGAATTGCTGAAAATCGGCTTCAAGGCCGAAGAGACCGAGGGCCTCAAGCTGATGAAGCCCGTCGGCTGCAGTCTCTGCAATGGCGGCTATAAAGGCCGTTTCGCCCTGGTTGAATGTTTGGAGATGAACAACGACATTCGTCGCGTCATCATCGCCGGCGGCTCCGATATCGACATTCGCAAGATCGCCCTGGAAACCGGCATGATCAGCCTGCGTCGGGCCGGTGTGCTCAACATCATGCGCGGCGTCACCTCGATTGAGGAAGTCGTCGGCAGCACCGTGGCAGAAGAAGCCGCGCCGGTGGAGAAGAAGGTCGAGGCGAAGGTCGAGGAGCCGCTGCCGTCGATGTGACCAGCGGTCAGCTCTTGGCGGCTTGCAGGCGCTCAATGAACGAATGGATGTCACCGACCGTGCGCATTTGACGAGCTTCGGCTTCAGGACATTTAACCTTGAAGGATCGCTCCAAGGCGGCGATGAGGTCCACGCTATCGAGGCTGTCCAGCCCAAGATCCTCGATCAAACGCTTGTCAGGACTGATACTGGCGAGCTCAAGCTCAAACTCAGCGGCAAGGGTGGAATTAACTTTTTCAGAGATCTCAATGGGGGACATGGTGGCAATTATTTAGCTTTACTTGGTGCGGCAAGGGATTGCGGGTGACCAAGCGTCAGGGTCACCCCACCGCCAGGAAAGAATATGGTTCCGTAGTGGGCGAGATTCCCGGTGCTGGTCCAACGATAGTCCCCGACCGCGAGCGATGGCCCCCCACCGGTTACGGATCTCAGCAGGAGGGGGTCGCCGGCGTAGAGGCGGACTGCCCCGGCACGTTGTTCCGTGCCGCGGCTCCGATCCACCGTGGGACCTGGATCAAGTCCCCACACGTGCCGTACTAGATGTCCAAGTGCGGATAGGTGTGGTTTGAGTTCGGGAAAGGCCTGGATGGCCACTACATCGGTGTCGGTGACGAGAAGGTCAAGGACCAGGGGGCCTTCATCTGCGAGTAGGGCGAGTCTTACCTGTCCCCCGAGGTCCCGTCTGATGATGGCCCGGCAGCTCAGTCGACGAAGCGGTGACTCAATAAGGCAGCGGCCATCATCTGAATACCAAGCGCTGCTCGGCGAACCTCCGCCGGGGATCTGTTCGCGGGTCAGGAATGACGCTCTCGAAGAGTCCGCGCATCCTGCGAGTAGGACGAGGAGGACAGGGGCAATCCATAAGGGTTTCATCGTGAATTCTGTCGTTGAGTCAGGGACGGAACGATCAGGAGCGCGGCGCTCAGGATGGCCGTCATGCCAATAGTGAGGGAGATGCCGATGGAGCGGACCACCGGGTGATTGGCCATCGCCATCGCACCCATACCGACAATCGTGGTGATGGCGGCGTTGAGTATGGGAGAAAGGGACGCCGGTCCTCGGCAGGAGGCGAGGAAGACGGCCGAATCGATGCCGATGCCACAGAGAAAGGCGGCCGCCAAAAGACTGAACGGCGAGAGCGAAATGCCAATCCAGCCAAGAATTCCAAAGGTCCATATCAGTGCCGTGGCGACGGGCAGAAGAATCGCCAAGGTCCGCCTAACGGACTGTTCGGCGAGGAGAACTACGGCGAGGATCAGGCCAGCAATAGCCCCAGTCCGCAGAAGCAGGTCATCCTTCAACGTCTGTACGACCCGCGTTCCAAGATCCGAACGACTGGCGATCCAAACGTTAGTACTCAAAGGCAGTTGGTGGGCCAGAAGTCCTACTTGAGTCGCATTCAGGCCGCTGAGGGGAATCGCGGCGAGCCACCGATCCTTGACCTGAATTACGCGGGACGAGATGAGCGTTCCAACGGCGGTTCCATCCCAAGTGTGATCTTGGATTCCAGGGGAATCCATTGCCACCGGCGCATATCTGACCACTGCGGTTTTGAAACCATTTCGGCGCAGGCCAGTTCTGTTGCAGGCCTCGGTCAGGAGAGGATCAAAAGGGGTTTGTGCCCACCGTTGGTTCCAGGCGGTCCGGCGTCGAATTTGTTCGACCGGATCCGGAAGCAGTCGTTCGAGGACATCCATTGGCAGTCCGAGTTGGGCACGGGCTGTGGCGGCGGCACCAACGGCGTCGCGCCAACTGGGACCTTCCCCGACCAGATACACGGACCCGTCAGGGGCCCCCCAGCGGGAAAGTACAGCCTCAAGATCGCTCCAGGCACCGGCTGAGGAGCCGTCGTAGCGCCGGATGTCCTGCTCAAAATGCAGCCGCGCTAAGCCCGGCAACGCCACAAAGGTCAGTAGGGTAGCCAGCAGCAGTCGATGGCGCGGTTTGGCTTGGGCCCAGGCGAGTATGGGTGTTGAAATCCAGGACCAGCGGTCACGACCGTCAGCAGGAGGCAACAGCGGAGGCAGAAGGGTTAGAGAGGCTGCCAGGGCCAGCGACAGCCCGCCGACCACCATGGCTCCCAGGCATTGAATCGCAGGCGATTCGGCAGTCAGGAGCACCACAAACGCGGCGGTAGTGGTCAGGTAGGTCGTCACCAGTTCTCGCACGGGGCGGTGACCCAGGGCCGCACCGGTGGCGACATGGGTGCCGTAGTCGACGGCGATGCCCAATAGCCCGGCGGCAAATCCGAGCATGGTAAGGGGCATGGGCCGGCCTGTAATCAGGGACCAGATCCCCGCTCCGGCCAATGCGCCAAGAATTCCGAGCAGGGCCGGAATATGGACGGCCAGTAGGGTTCGTAGCCGCCCGAGGAGTGACCACAGCGCTAATCCGACCAGTGCCAGCCCGAGGGGGCCAGTAGACGTAAGATCATTCCAAACTGTCCGTGAATTGTCGACGTAATGGCGATAGGCGCCGGTGATGGCGATGGTCAGGCCAGCCGTACGGGCCAGGGTGGCTTCGTCGGTCAAAGCATCCAGGAGTTGGGTTGAGCGATCGAGGTCCTCCGGCGGGAAGTCGATGGTTAGCGGTAGCAGGCGGTGCTGACCGTCTGGGTGGATCAGGGTTGGTCCGTCGGGCTTTCCTCGTCGGTCTTGAAACAGAGTGCCAAGGGGAATTGCGCCCAGGGCGAGGGGATCGCTTGCCGCAATGGTGGCGGCGAGGGCGTCATCGGGTCGCAGGGCGCGGGCCCGGATGCGCTCCAATTGCTGGGTCAGGCCTTCGGTGGTGAGGCGAGGCGTCAGGGCGTCGAGTTCCTCGGGGAGGAGCAAAAGGTCCAGATGATCCTGGGTGGTGGTGGCCGCCTGAGCGGCACCGGCGGCGGTGGTCGGGTGGGCGCCGAGGTGGCTGACGCGCTGGATGATCCGCTGTGTGGCCTGTTGGGCCGCCGGCCCTGGTCCAGCAATTTCGACCATGAGCATCCTTGTGGTGCCAATGGTCGAGAAAAAGCGAGCCTGCCGGGTCAGCGAAGGATCAGATTCCGGGAACAGGGCCGACATTTGCCCTGAAGCGCCGCGCAAAGCAAGGGCGGCCAGCAGTGCAGCCGGCAGCACGACGGCGATCCACCACCAGCGCATCAGGGACCAGTAAACCGGCTCGGGACTGGGGTCCAGGCGGTATCTGGGGCGCCGAAGCGGTATTCGGTCTGATCGCCTCCTGGGGATTCAATCAGCAGTCGGATCGGAGCTGACTGGGGACTGAAGGTCATGGTCAAGGCGCTGACGTACCGGCCCAGATCCGGGGTGCGGGGAGTGAAGCGGACGGTCAGGCCGTCAGGTTGGTCCTCGGGCTGGAACAACTCGAGCAGGGGGGACCAATCGCCGGTCAGCAGACCATGGAGGGGATGCATCATGGCCTTGAGGCCGGGATCCCGACCAAGGTCCTCCTCTCGGCCTCCAGGTCCCCAACGGCGCAATTCCCCATTCCGGAGGATGATGAGAGCATGGCCGGTGAATTCCCAACGCAGGCAGGCAGCGGGACGGTCCATCTCCAACACCCCGGCGGTCATCAGCGGCTTCTCCAGGATGGCGAGATGCTTTTCCTGGATGAATGGGAGGCGCAACGCGGGCACGGCGGCGGCGGCTTCCCGGACCCGTTGCAGGACCGGGGTTGGTTCGGCGGCCATGATCCAGGATAGGATGGTCAGGAGCAAAAGGACGCGCATGGGCGGAGTCTGCTTCATCAATCAGGTCGGCAAGGATCATGACTTGCGGGCTTGCCGGGTGCTGAATCATGGCGCTCTTAATGACCTGGACGGTGCTTGGTGCTGGATATGTCGGTTCTTTCCTTGGCGCCCTAGGCGGCGCCGGTCTTGTACTGACTCGGGGCCCGCGAAGGGTCGAAGAGCAGGTCCTGCTTCCAGATGGTCGGCAACGTACCTGGAGGCCGCAGGTCGGTCATCAGGCTGGGACTCCGTGCCTGATTGCTTGTCGCTGTCATCAGAGTCCTTGGGAGAATCTGCCGGCAGGTCCGGTGCTGGCGGCCCAGAATGGTCTGGGGCAACCCGTGCCGGTGGCCGTCTGTTTTATGGCCATCAGTCGAACTTCGGACGGGGTACTCTCGTCCCGGGGCCCAGAACCGCGGGTGGTCGTGAGTTCCCTCCATTCCCTGTGGCGGCCGGTGGTGAGCGCTTGGCGTGAAGCGGGACTAGTGGTCGAGGAGGTTCCCGATGTGACTCCGCACCAGTGGGAAAAGGCGATCCTGAACGCCACGGTTGGGCCACTGTGCCTGATCACCAGCCGTACGGTCGCGGAGGTCTGGTCTGATCCCGAGCTGCGCCAACTGGTG
>CANIXE010000212.1 GCA_947470885.1 Planctomycetota bacterium | reverse complement strand
GTGAAGGCCAAGGCCGAGGCCGCCCAGATCCCCCCGGAATTTCTTGAGCGCCAGCTGAACACCGGCATGTCCGGCGGCCAGAAGAAGCGCAATGAGATCCTCCAGCTCCACGTCCTGGAACCCGTGTTGGCGGTCCTGGATGAAACCGACAGCGGTCTGGACATCGACTCGTTCAAGGCCGTGGCCCAGGCGGTGAACGCCTACCGCCGGGCCGATCGCTCGATCATCCTCATCACCCATTTCAAACGCCTGCTGGACCTGATCCAGCCCGACAAGGTCCACGTGCTGATGGATGGCCGGATCGTCACCAGCGGGGATGCCTCCCTCGCCGGCAAGCTGGAACAACTGGGCTACGACTGGCTGGTGCCCTGATGACCGTCGCCGCCACTGCCCTAGCCCGGGCCACCGCCCTGGGTCTGCCCACTGCAGCCCTCGAAGACTGGCGCTACGTGAAGTGCGACGCCTTCGCCGCGCCCCTGGACCAGCCCCGCCGGCCCAGCGTCGAGGACCTGCGCGCCCACGTCACCGCCGAGCACCGGGCCTTCGTCGTCGTCGACGGCAAGTTCCACAGCCTGGGCCACGGCGACTGGCCGGCCCCGTGGAAACCCGCCTTCCCCTCCCCGGCCCAGGATGCTGCCTGGGTGGAATCCCTGGCGGTTGAAACCGACATCGCCGCCGCCTGGGCTTTGGCGGGCGAATGCCGCCAGGTGATCAGCGTGCTGGGATCCCACCCGGAGCCCCTCCACGTGGTCAACGTCGCCACCGGCGGCGCCAGCGGCTGGACCCTGCGCATCGAGGTCGCCGCCGGGGCGGAACTGGACCTAGTCCTCCGCCACATCGCCCTGGGGGCCGCCCGTTCGGCGCCCCGCCTGGAACTCGTCCTGGGCCGGGGCGCCAACGTCCGGATCAGCGAAGTGCAAGTCACCCCCTGGACCCACCTGCTGCCCACCGCCCGCCTAACCCTGGCCGCCGACGCCAAGGCCACCTGGGTCACTGCCGGCACCGGAGGCGGGCTGGTCCGCCAACGTTGGGAGGCGACCCTCGCCGGGAAGGGCGCCGACGTCGGCTACCAAGCAGCCACCGTGGTCCGGGGCAGCCACCAGATCCACCACCTCACCCGGGTGGTCCACGCCGCCGGCCACACCACCAGCAGCCAGGATCTCCGGGCGGTGCTCCACGAGCAAAGCCGGCGTTCCTTCGACGGCGTGGTGAGCATGCCCCCCGGGGTGGACGGCAGCAGCGCCGAACAGCAGGACCGGAACATCGTCCTGTCCCCCGCTGCCCGGGCGGACACCCGCCCCCAGTTGGATATTCGCGCCGATGAAGTGAAAGCCGCCCACGGCGCCACCATCGGTCGGATGGATGCCGAAGAAGTGCTCTACCTGCGGATGCGCGGCCTGGACCTGGACCAGGCCCGGGGCCTGCTGATCGGCGCCTTCACCGCCGCGGTGGTGGACGCCATGCCCGACGCCACCGCCCGGGACCTCGCCCAACACCTCTGGAACACCGCCCCATGACCTGGGATCTTTCCGCCATCCGCGCCCAATTCCCCGGCCTGGACGACCCCCGGAACGGCAAGCCGTTCGCCTACCTGGATTCCGCTGCCACCGCCCAGAAGCCCGCTGTCGTGATCGAGCG
This sequence comes from Planctomycetota bacterium, assembly GCA_947470885.1. GTDB lineage: Bacteria > Planctomycetota > UBA11346 > UBA11346 > UBA11346 > CAIUVD01. The sequence goes on along the minus strand of CANIXE010000212.1, from coordinate 3,175 downwards.
GATGTCGGCGATGCTGGGCCAGGAATACGGCACCGTCCACCGAGGGCTCTACGCCCGGAGCGTGCGCAGCACCCGCCTGTACGAAGAAGCCCGCCACACCGCCGGCCGCTTCGTCAACGCGGCCAGCGAGCGGGAAATCGTCTGGACCATGGGCACCACCGACGCCATCAACCTGGTGGCCTGGTCCTGGGGACGGAAACACCTCAAGCCCGGGGACCGGATCCTGGTCACCGGCATGGAACACCACGCCAACATCGTCCCCTGGCAAATTACCGCCGAAATCACCGGGGCGGAACTGGTGGCCTGCCCGATCCTGGACGACGGCAGCCTGGACGAGGACGCCTTCGCCAAACTGTTGGATGAGCGGGTGAAGCTGGTGGGTCTGGTCCACATCGCCAACAGCCTGGGGACCATCAACCCGGTCGCCCGGCTGACTGCCCAGGCCAAGGCCGTGGGCGCCACGGTGCTGGTGGACGCCGCCCAATCCGCCCCCCACCTGCCGTTGGATGTCCAGGCCATCGGCTGCGACTTCCTGGCCTTCAGCGGCCACAAGGTCTACGGCCCAACGGGTATCGGCGTCCTCTGGGGCCGGGCCAGCGTGCTGGAAACCATGCCCCCCTGGCGGGGCGGCGGCGAGATGATCGAGAAGGTCACCTTCGCCAAGACCACCTACGCCCCGCCCCCCGCGCGTTTCGAAGCCGGCACCCCGCCCATTTGCGAAGCCATCGCCCTGGCCACCGCCCTGGATTGGCTGATGGCCCTGGGGATGGCCAATGTCCACGCGGCGGAAAAGGAGCTGTACGCCTACGCCGAAAGCCGCCTCGCGGAAATCCCCGGCCTGCGCCGGATCGGCACCGCCGCCGCCCGGTCCTCGGTGTTGGCGTTCACCCTGCCCAACTGCCACGCCGCGGACATCAGTTCGTTGCTGGACCAGGAAAACGTGGCCATCCGCGCGGGCCACCACTGCGCCCAGCCGGTGATGGCCCGCTTCGGCGTGCCCGCCACCGCCCGGGCCAGCCTGGGGGTCTACACCGACCGGAACGACATCGACCGGTTGGCCACGGCGCTGCACAAGGCCCAGCGAATCCTGGCCTGAAAGTGTGCCGGGAGCGCCGGCGAAGGCGCTTGGTCACCACCCCCCTCGCCGAGCATTTGCCCACGCCCCGTTCACCCATTCTTCACGACCCGGCCAAAGCTCCGGGCCATGACAACGGCGGACACCACCCTGGCCCTCACCGGAGGCCGGCTCCTCACTCCCGCGGGCATCGTCGAGGATGTGGCGCTCCGCCTGGATGATGGTCGGATCACCTTGGAGGGTTCCACCGGGGATCAGCGCCCCACCCGGGATCTGGGGGGCAAATTGGTATTGCCAGGAATTGTGGATATCCACGGGGATGCCTTCGAGCGGGCCCTATCCCCCCGCCCCGGAGTGATGATGCCCATGGCCCTGGCCTTGGCGGAAAACGATGCCGCCTGCCTGGCTGCCGGAATCACCTGTGCCTTTCTGTCCGCCACCGACAGCTTCGAACCCGGTCTGCGGGGCCGGGAAACCCTGCGCCAATTGCGGGCCGGCGTGGCCACCACGCCCCTGGCGGTGGATACCCGGCTGCATGTTCGCCACGAAATCTGCCGGGTGGAGGACCACGGGGAATTGCTGGAATGGCTGCACACCGGCCAGATCCACCTGCTGTCCACCGCCGACCACCTGCCCAACGGCGAGGATCCGGTGAAGGCCAAACGTTACCGCAACGCCGCAGCCCGTCGGCTTTCCATGGGAGCCACCGCCCTGGACCAGCTCATCGCCACCGCCCAGGCCAACCAGGATCTGGGGCGGCAGCAGGAACAGGAACTCGCCGCCGCGGCCCGCTTCCTGGGCATCCCCCTGGCGTCCCATGACGACGATTCCCCGGACATGGTGGCGGCGGCCCTGGCCCGGGGGGTGACCATCAGCGAATTCCCCCTGGATCCGGCGGTGGCGGCCCTGGCCCGGGCCGGCGGGGCGAAAGTCCTGATGGGAGCACCCAACTACATCCGGGGTGGTTCCCATGTCGCCTGGATGGGCGTGGCGGAAGCCCTGGCGGCAGACGTGGTGGACTGCCTGTGTTCGGACTACCACTACTCCAGCCTGTTCCACGCTCCCTGGCAGATGGCCCAGGCCGGGCAACGGACCTTCGCCGCTGCCTGGACCATGGTCAGCGACGCTCCGGCCAAGGCCGCAGGAATGCACGGACGCAAAGGCCAAATCACCGACGGTCACGATGGGGATTTACTGGTGGTAGACGACCGGGGACCAGTGCCCCGACTGTGCGAGGTCTGGGTCGGCGGCCGTTTGCATGCTCGATTCGCCTGACTTGCTTGCTCCCCTGCCGCCAGAGAGCCCCTGGGTCGCCATGACCTGGACCATCATCTGCCCAGGCCTCCTCGATGTTCCTCTGCCGGCCCGGAAGGTCTGAAGGCCGGCCTTGAAGAATTGCTTCGATGCGCAAGAAAATCCGTCGGATCATGCCTAGGCGATAACAACAACGGTATCATGATTATTATCCACCAAACCCAGAATGGAGGTAATTTCCTGGTCCAGCGCTTCCCCCCAAAAAATCCGTTGTTCACCGAATACCTCAATTGGAATGAGACGATATTGTCCGACCCGGACAATTCTTCCCCAGGCTCCGCCAAGAACGAATCCGCCCAACATGACTCCGCCTGAAGGAACGCCCATGGACGGTATTAATCCGCTGCCTGCGTTAACCCGGTGTGGATCAAAACACGATCAAGCCTCTTTTGACACCACCCGAATAACCATCACTACAAAATTAAACCCTGTCATTGGATCTGCTCAAGAAATCTATGTCAGGTAGCAACCAATGACCATAGAACAATTCAACAAGCAGGATTACGAATTATAAAGAAATCCAAGTCCTGGCTCCCCTCCATCCCAAGACGATAAAAATGTTGCAGCTGTATCTATAAAATAGGTGCATCCTGGTGAAACTCCATTCCCCAAGCGCGTCTGCCCAGTCACCTATTTTTGTGACAGGTAAACCATCCTTGAAACAACAAAATGCTTGATGTCTTCCAAGAAGGTTCCGAGTGTCACACCAAAGAGCATTTATGCGTCAACCCTTGTTTTTGGCCTCCATAATGACCGTAATGGTTGGTCTACCGGCGGCCGAACAGC